>CAMPAJ010000258.1 GCA_946631805.1 uncultured Eggerthellaceae bacterium | reverse complement strand
CGAGGACAGCTTCGCCTGTCCGCAGCAGCGCAGCTGCCTGCGCGGTCGCAGCTTGCGCCAGCAGGTGTACAACGCCGACCGCATCAAGTACCCGATGAAGCGCAAGAACTGGCAGCCCGGCGGCGGCGAGAACGCCCATGGCGAGCTGCGCGGTAAGGATGAGTGGGAGCGCATCACCTGGGACGAGGCGCTCGACTATGTCGTCAGCGAGCTCAAGCGCGTCTACGCCGAGTACGGCAAAGAGGGCGTCATCTGCAACGGTTGGCGCTGGGCTCCCGGCACGGCGATGCTTCCGCACTTCGGCGGGGCAATCTACGACACCGAAACCGAGTCGTTCGGCTGCTGGGCCTTCCAGACCGAGGCACTCGGCCTGTACTCCTGGGGCGACCACCCCGACATCATGATGGCGCCCGACAAGTACGACTTGCCCAATGCCGAGACCATTGTGCTGTACGGCTGCAACCCGGCCTGGGCGCAGCACTCCGCCATGTATTGGCTGCAGAACGCCAAGGCGTCCGGCACGAACTTCGTCTACGTCGGTCCCGACATGAACGTTTCGGCTTCGATGCTCGGCGCCAAGTGGATCCAGGTGCGTCCTGGCACCGACACGGCGCTGCTGCTGGCCGTCATGTACGAGATGATTCGCCTCGACGAGGAGCGCGGCGACATCATCGACTGGGATTTCCTGAAAGAGCGCACGGTCGGCTTCACCCCCGACAACATGCCCGAAATGGCCACGACCGACGAGAACTACCGCGATTACCTGCTGGGCAAGTACGACGACACGCCCAAGACGCCCGAATGGGCCAGCGAGATCTGCGGCACGCCCGTCGAGGACATCACCTGGTTTGCCGAGACCATCGGCAAACAGCACAAGGTCATGCTGCTGCATAGCATGGCGGCTTCCCGTTGCCTGGGCGCCGAGAATCTTCCCCAGGCCTTCATGACCATGGGCGCGCTCGGTGGCCACTACGGCAAGTCGGGCCATGGCTGCGCTGCCCTGTACACGTGGGACGCCTGCGATTCCGGTTATCGCATGATTGCGCATGCGGGCGGCGACTACGGCTACATCGACGCACTGGCCGGCGGCACCGAGAACGGCACGAACAGCTTCATCGAGGGCAACGCCTGGTGGAGCTCGCTGAAGGAAGGCAAGTACATCTCCACCTCCGAGGCGACCTATGACGTGGGTTCCGATGCTTCCAAGTGGGAAACAGAGACCGGCGGCGCCGACACCGAGACCGCCAACGGCCAGATCGTCAAGGCAGCAACCAAGCTGCGCGCCAATACGCCGACCTACCACAAGTACAAGGAGATGCCGGTCAACCCGCGCCTGATGATCGCCACGTGCTCGAACTTCATGCAGACGCGCGGCAATCTTTCCGCCGCTATCGAGGTCATGCGCGCCGCCGACACGTGCATCTCGTTCGAGATCAAGATGTCGCTCACGGCCTCCTTTGCCGACATTCTCATGCCCGTCTGCACGCATTTCGAGGGCAACGACGACGAGTCGTGGGGCGAGCTCTCGTGGCCGAGTCCCTTCGGCGACGGCAACGGCCAGAAGCAGCGCAAGGACGCCCTGCTCGCCTGGAAGCCGCTCGTCAAGCCGATGTACGAGGCCCGCGAGGAAAAGCGCGTGTTCCGCGAGATCATGGAGCGCATGGGCGTCGATCCCAACTTGGCTTACCCCAAGAGCAACTACGAGCAGTGGCTCGGCTACTTCCTGGGCATGCGCGAGCTTTCGCCCGACCTGAAGAAGTGGGAGCCCGTCATCACCTGGACGAAGGAAGACCAGGAGAAATACCACTGCGACCTGTATCCGGTGCAGAAGGGCAAGGTCGGTTTCGACGAGTTCATGGCAAACGGCTCTTATGTGTGCACGCGCAGCGCCGACGACAAGCGCAACTACATCGGCTATAAGAACGACAAGCTGGCCATCGGCCCCGACGGCACGTCCGTCGTCGTGAGCGATACGGCCTGGCCGCGCCCGTCGATCTCTGGCAAGCTCGAGATCTACTGCCAGTTCAAGGCCGACAACGTTAACAAGATCGGTCTGAACCCCGAGCCCATCAAGCCCTACGCCAACTATTTCCGTCCTACGCGCGGCTACCACGATACCTTCGAGGATTGGGATTCCAAGAAAAAGGGCGCCTACCCGCTGCAGGGCTATACGCCGCACTACCTGCGCTGCGCCCATAGCTGCTACGACAACATGCCCTGGACATAGGAGGCGTTCAAGAACCCCGTGTTCATGAACGCGCAGGATGCTGCCGACCGTGGCATCAAGGCTGGCGACACCGTCATGTGCTACAACGACTTCGGCAAGATGCTGCGCAAAGCCCAGCCCATGCAGACCATTATGCCCGGTTGCGTGGCCGTGCCCCACGGCGTGCACTCGGCGCTTGACGAGTCCACGGGCGAGATCATCGACCGCGGCGGTTCCGAGCAGATACTTTCCGACGGCACCCAGTCCAACTACTTCAACCAGGTCGACGGCTATAACAGCTTGGTCTTCGAGATCAAGAAGTACGACGGTCCTGCCCTGGAAGAGGACTACGAGCGTGGGCCGTTCCTGGCCGCGGGCGTGGACGCTGCCGATACGCCGGATTACTACTGCGACCCGGCCGTCATCTACGCCGAGAAGAACTAAGAGGGGGGATTTCAAATGGCATTGGGTTTTTACGTCGACATGACGAGCTGCATCGGCTGCCGTACGTGCCAGGTGGCCTGCAAGGACCGCCACGACATTCAGCACGCCGGCCCGCGTCCTCGCCGCGTCGATTCGTTTGAGGGCGGCACGTATCCGGACGCCGCCATCTTCCATCACGTGATGAGCTGCAACCACTGCGACAACCCGGCTTGCGTCAAGGCCTGCCCGACCGCGGCGCTTCACAAGGACGAGGAAGGCGTGGTCGTTCACGACGATTCCAAGTGCGTTCTGTGCCGCAACTGCATGAGCGTGTGCCCCTACGGCGCGCCGCAGTATGACGAAGTCGCCAAGATGATCGTGAAATGCGACACCTGTAAGGACCTGCGCGCCGCTGGCATGCAGCCCACCTGCGTGGCAGCGTGTCCCATGCGCGCCCTCGACTTCGGCGACCTGGACGAGCTGCGTGCTAAGCACGGCGATGACCTCGTGAACGAGCTGCCGTACCTGCCGACCGCCAGCTGGACGCATCCCAACGTGCTCTACAAGCCCATACCGGCAGCTCAGAGCGAAAACTTTACGCCGGTTGTACTGTAATTGCCCTAGCGTGAACAAGGGACGGAGGCTTGTTCACGCACCCTCGGCTCGGGCGCCCCTGCAAGAGGGCGCGCATGAAAGCGTGAACACTCCTCCGTCCCCTGTTCACGCTCGATGACGAACGGAGACCGCAATGGAGAACACGGATCGCGCACAGGACGAGCTGCAGCTCGAGGCGCTGCTGCTCAGCCGCA
>CAMPAJ010000257.1 GCA_946631805.1 uncultured Eggerthellaceae bacterium | reverse complement strand
CAGCCGTCGTACGCACCCAGCACGTAGTCCTTGAAGTTTTCGCCGGTCTTGGCGTCGGCCGGCATGTGGTCGGCGTCGAAGCCCACGGTGCAGCGGTCGAGGAAATCCCAATCGATGATGGACCCGTCCTCGTCCTGCTCGATCATCGAATACGCAACGCCTAGCAGGAACGCCGTATCGGTGCCCTGGCGAACCGGGAACCACTCGGCGTCCATCGCGGCGGCGGTCACGTTGTACTCGGGACCAACGAAGGCGAACTTCACGCCAGCCTCGTGCGCCGGCTTCATATAATACGTATTAGAGAAGGCGCCCCAAGCGGAGTTATGGCCGTACAGAACGATGTAATCCGCATTCACGAGGTCCATGCGGTCGTTGTTGTTCGCATTCTTGAAGCCGTACATACCAGGGTTGTGCTGGAACGTGCCCATCGAGTCGATGGAGGTCGTGGCGACATAGCCGCCGAACGGCGCGAGCACCGCGCCGAGATAGCCTTCCAGGCAGATGATGTTCTCGTAGAGGATGGAGCGGTTGCCGTAGCGCTCTTTCGCCTTGATGAGCTCGGCAGCGATGTAGTCGAGCGCCTCGTCCCAGCTGATGCGTTCCCATTCGTCGCGTCCGCGCAGCTCGCCATGCGGGTTGTCGGGCGACCAGTGCTTGCGCTTCAGCGGATACTGGATGCGGTCCGCGCCCTCGACCTTCTGGCGCTGCGCCCAGCCCATCGGGCATGCGCGGGCCTGCGGGTTGTCCCACGTGTCCTCGTGGGTATCATCCGTCTTCATGCGGATGATCTCGCCGTTCTTCACGTACACCTTGGTCAGGCAGCGGCCGCCGCAATTCATTGCACAAGGGAGGCTAAACCACCGACCTTCCGAGGTGTCCTTCACTGTCTTGTGCTTCATGCGATCCCCCTTCTTTCTGTTAAAAACGTTACTCGCCTCAAGTAGCCGGGCGATAAGCCCTATCCCCCGCCCGCTCGTCAAATACATGCTACAATCTGTTTGATTCATGAACTATATATTGGCTGCCTGTTACGAAAAGGGCGAGAATGACTATGAAAGACGCTCTGGGCGAGACAATCGCCACGACCGAATCAGTGAGCTGTATCGTTGCATTCGGCCGCACGATGAAACAGGCAATCGGGGAAGTCTCCCCGATCGGCCTTACCGGATACCGCATTTTGTCGTACCTCGAGCAAAACAGGGATGGTGCGACTCCTGGTGATTTAGCGCATGTCACCAAGCTCAGCCCAGGTACTATCAGCTCATCGTTGAACAGGCTTTTCGATGATGGTTATATTGTCAAGGAGGGATTAGGCGGTATCGCTTCGTATAGAACCATCATCACCGATTCGGGTCTTGCGCACCTTCCCACCTGCGACGAGGCCATCTTGGAAGCCTATGACAGCTTCTTCGAGCCTCTGAACGAGAGCCTCAAGGCCAACCTCCTGTCGGGCTCGCTGGTAACCACGTCGTTCCTTGGCGTCACCCGAATGATCGGCGACCGCTATTTTCCTGAATACTCTGTCCTTATCGGTTTTTTGAACAGTGAATTACATTTCACAAATACTGCAAGACTATTCGGATTAGGTCTCGGCGAGTACCGTGTCCTCCTGCTCTTGAAAGAGCACCCGAGCGTCTCGTCGCAAAAAGGCATGCGCCGCATCCTGCTCGCGCATCCGTCCGAGCTCTCGACATGGTGCAGGCAACTGCAGGAGAAAGGCCTGATTACAGCCAAACGGAATCCCAGCGATCGTCGCAGCACGTCGCTGGCAGCTACCGCAGAGGGATTGCTGCTCGCCGACAAGATCAAAGCCGCCGTTGGCTTCGACATGGTACGGCCGACCCATGCTGGCGAAGCCCCCCTGTACAACGGGATGCTCCGCATCATCATGGACCATCGCCGCGCCGAGTGAAACGGCGGTACCGGCTTGATACATCCAACCTGGTTGAATGCATCAGTAGAAATCACGCAGCCCCTGGAATGCGGGGCGGTGGGTCTTGAGCGATTCTGCAGCCACCGTTCCTGTCATCCACTTAAGTTAGGCGAAGCCAAGCGAAAGGCCCACCGTCCCGCATTCCAGGGGCGACGGGACGCCGGTCAATCCAAACCTACACGCGCCGCACCAGGTAACACTGATACATCCAACCTGGTTGAATGTATCAGCAAGGGTGGTGAAGCAGGTACCAAGACCCCGCCTTTGGCGTGAACAAACCTCCGTCCCCCGTTCACGCCTAGTACGTTACACGCTTGACCAGGTAGCACTTATGGATTCTGGGATTGCGGGCAAAGTCCTCGGGGATCGTCTGCGCGCTTATGTCTTCGATGTGCACCCCGTACTTGGCGAGCTCTTCGACGTTGGGCTTGAACGAGCGCAGGTTGCACGAGAATATCGCCTCGCCGCCATCGCGGGCGAGCAGGCGCGATACGCCGATGAGCAGCTCCACGTGGTCGCGCTGCACATCCCACGTGCGCTTGCCCATGGCCTTGGAATTGCTGAACGTCGGCGGGTCCACGAAGATGAGCTCGTAGCGCTTGTTCGTATGGCGCGTGTCCGCAATCCAGCGCATGACGTCGGCTTTCACGAATTCATGCGCCGAGCCGGAAAACCCATTATCGGCCATGTTACGCTGCGCCCAATCCAAATACGTCTGCGAAAGATCGACGGTCGTCGTGGTCTTGGCGCCACCGGCAGCAGCGTACACCGACGCCGTGCCCGTGTAGGCGAACAGGTTGAGGAAACGCGCATCGTCGCCCTTGCCCTGCATGCGCTCGCGCACGAGAGCGCGGGTCAAGCGGTGGTCCAGGAAGATACCCGTATCGAGCCGCGCGGCCAAATCCACCTCGAAACGGTACCCGCCTTCCTCGACGTGCGTCACGTAGGCGCGGCGGCCGGCGTTGCGGTACTGGCCGCCGCCCTTCTCGCGCAGGCGCGTCTTGGAAAACACATGGTCGGGCCGCACTCCGCACACGATCGGCGCAATGGAAAGCACGTCCTTGAAGCGGCGGCGCGCCTTGTCGGCATCGACCGATGCGGGAGGAGCGTACTCGGCGATGTGCAGGTAGTTGTTGCCGCGCGCATCGCCAGCGCCCGTATACCAGTCGATTGCGACCGCGTAGTCGGGCAAGTCGGAATCGTACAGGCGATAGCACGAAACGCCCTCGCGCTCGGCCCATTTGCGCCGCTCCTTGAACACCTTGCGCAGGCGGGCGGCGAACTGCTCGGAAGCGGGCTCGAACACCTCGACCGCATGGGGAGCCCCACCCTGCGAATCGGGAATCTGAATGAGCGTGGCGCCAGCTGGGCGCGTATCGAAGACCTCGACGGAGGTCTGCACCCTGCCGCGTCCTATGGTTCTGGAAAGCGACGGAGCATCGCCGAAGCGCATGCCCACGTCCTGCGCGCCCACGGCCACGAATCGCGACCCATCGCGCGAAAGCGCGGCAG
>CAMPAJ010000256.1 GCA_946631805.1 uncultured Eggerthellaceae bacterium | reverse complement strand
CGGCCGTGTACAGCAGCCGGTCTACGATGGTGGTCTTGCCGTGGTCAACGTGCGCAATGATGGCCACGTTGCGTATGTTCTCTTGTTTCATTAAAAGCCCCTTTTGCTTGCCAGGTAGGAAGGTGCGCGCCCCTCCATACCAGTTCAGGTGTAACTTTGCAATACTAGCACAGTCGGCCGCTCCTGCACGCGGCTTCGCCCCAGCGCTGAAAATGCACATGTTCAGGCAGAATGTGAAATGGGGTCGTAGCCATTTTCACATTCATACGGGATGCAAGTGGCAAATTCGTGCGCCCTCATCGCCCTATGCCAACCCATCAAACGTCTTTGAATATCAGCGATACCCACGCAAGGATCATCATGGCGTCCAAACCCAAAAGAGTTTTGCCGCCATATCCTAAAACTCGTTGCGCCAAATCATAGAAAAGAAAGCCCTAATTGGCCATTTCAAAAGGATGTGAAAATGGCTATGACCCTTTTTCACATTCATGGCGGGCTACAGCACGAGCGCGACTTCCTTGACGACGAGCATCACGGCGCCGAACATCAGCAGGAATGAGAAAGCGAAGCGCAGCGTGCGCTCGGGCACGCGCTTGGTGAGCTTGGCGCCGTATATCGCGCCGGGAATGGACCCGCAGGCCACGGCGATGCCGACGACAAGATCGACGTTGCCCATGCTGCACTGCACGATTGCTGCCGGCAGAGCTAGTATCATGATGGCGATGAGCGACGTTCCGGACGTGAGCTTCATAGGCATGTGAAGCAGCTGCATCATCATGGGAATCATGAGGAAGCCGCCGCCCAGGCCGATGTAACCCGAGGCGAGCCCGGCAACAGCCCCGATGAGCGCAGCGGCCGCCAAGCGTTTGGGGGTGAGCTCGATTTGGGCGGCTGCTGTCGGAACCGATGCCGCGCTGTCGCTCGAGTGATCGCTCGAGTGATCGCTCGGGTTCGCGGGCGCGGCATCATCGCTTGCATAGCCGCTCGGGTTCGCGGGCGCTGCACCATCGCTTGCGTAGCCGCCCGGGCTCGCGGGCGCGGCGTTTCTTGTTGCGACACTCGCATCTGCGGCGGCTATTGCACCAACGTTCGCGCTCGCGGCCGAATCCGCAATCGACCCCACACCCGTGCCAGCCTCGGGTTCCGCCGGACTCTTCTTCTGCTTAGGCGCTGCCAGCGCCTTGCGAAACATCGTCGTAGCCGAGTACCCAATCGCAGCCGCCGCAGCCAACATAACACACCAACCTGGTGAAACGTCCGCAAGCCGCGCACCTATCCACGACGTGAGCGCCCCTCCCAGGCCCATCGCCACGCCCAACTTGGGCACACACGTCTTGTTGCGAACGTGCGATATCCCGCCCGAAATCGACGTCGGAATAATCGTGAAAAGAGACGTCGCCGTCGACCCCACGGCGCTCATGTCGAACAGCAGCCTAAACGCCGGCAGCAGCACCGTGCCGCCGCCCACGCCGAGCATGCCGGCGATTATCCCCACGCCAGCACCCAGGGCCACCGCCCCCACAATTGTTAGGACCACCGAAACCATACCGCGTATTGTAGCTTTCCCAAAAGCGCCGGAGGCCACCTATGTGAAAATGGCTATGACCCTTTTTCACATGCTACACCGGCTGCAAAAGGCCGTGGAGGACGTAGCGGTCGTTGTCGAACAGGTAGGCGCAGGTCGAAAGCATGACGTACTGGGCGTCGGATTCGATCTTTATGCCGTCGGCGCTTTCCTTGCCGATGATGGTGCGGCCCGAATTGTCCGTCGTGACGGCTTGCGCAGCCGCTTGGGCCGCAGCTTGGGCGGCCGCAATCTCCTCGCGCGTGGCGGTGGGGCTCGCGGCGAGATTGGCAGCCTCGTTGGCTGCGTCCACGGCGGCCTGCTCCATCGCTTCCATCTCGTCGAAGCCGGCATCGCCCGCCGACGCGAGCGAAACGATGTTCGGCGTCGTCTTGAAGTACGCGTCGGTCTTGAAATCCGATTCGACCAGCGCGCGGGCCAGCAGCACGTCCATCTTGCGGCACGGTTGCTGGATGATGTCGTACATATGCGAGAAAGCGCTCACGTGATGGCCGCTGAACAGCACAACCTTGTAGTTCTGCGTGGGCGTGAGCAGCCACATGACGGGATGCTTGTCGTAATACGCTTGGTCAGCCCACTTGACAAGCGACGCGAACATCGAGCCGGAATTCATGTGGTGGCCGTACACGATGGTGTTGGAATCCACAAACCCGCGGCTGTTCTCGTAGTCCACGAAAATCGATCCGTCGAAGTTGTACGTGCCCGTGTAGTCGGTATGCAGGTACTGGTCGTTGTCCTTGCCGTGCAGCACGGGGTAGTTGATGGGCGTGTCCTCGCAGTAAATCCAGCCCACGATGTCGGGGTTCTTCTTCAGCAGGTCGTCGAAATCCACGTCGATGGGCGGCTTTTCGCCCGTGGCATCGCCCGATAGCTTTACGAAATCGCCACGCGCCTCGGAATACAGCGCATCGCTCACACTGTACTGCCACATGACGTAGCCCACGACACCCGCCGAGCCCAAGAACACCGTTGCCAGCACGATGACGAGCGCGCCCTTGAGGAAGGAGAAAGCGCTTTTCGAGCGCTTCTTGCGCGCTTGGGTTTGAGCTTGTGCCGCTGCGGCTTCGGCCGCGACGCTCGCCTGCCAGTTAGCGGGCACATTGGCGCCCTGCGCGGCGCCTTGCGTGGCGGCACCCGCGTTGAGCGGCTGGCCGTCGGGGCCAAGAGCACCCTGGGCAATAGGCTGGCCATCGGGGCCTACGCCAACCTGACCAAGCGGCTGGCCGTCAGGGCCAAGAGCTCCAGGAGAAACGGCGCCCGCGCCACCAGCAGCGCCAGCTCCAGCCGCGGCAGCCGCCACGCTCGCGCCGCCGGTATCGGTCACGCCCACAACCTGCGCCGCCGCACGACGCGCGCGTACGCGGCGCACTTCGCGAATGCGACTCGCCAGGATGTTGAGCATCACGCCGCATGCAGCCGTGAGCAGCAGATACACCTTACCCACGGTGCTCGCGTACAGCGCCATGAACGCGCCCATCATGGGCACGCTGGTCTCGACGCGGCCTACGACCGCATCGTAGGGCACGGGGTTGATGTCCTCGATGTTGTTGGCATCGCCCTTGGTCACGAACTCACCGACCGAGGTACGGTTCGTGGTCACGCGGTGCGCGATGATGCCGGTGCCGTCGTTATAGGCGATGACCTCGCCTTCCTCGATGTCAGCGGGATCGGTGTACTTGACGTAGATAACGCTGCCCAGGGGGATTTCGGGCTCCATACTGCCGCTGATGACGTCGTAAACCTCGTAGCCCAAAATGCGCGGCACAGTCAGCGGAACGCACAGGCCGATTACGGCCAGCAACAGCACCGTGCCCACGATATTGCAGAAAGTGGGCAGCACCTTGCTGTTCTTCTGGTCCTTCTTGAGCTGGCGTTTT
>CAMPAJ010000255.1 GCA_946631805.1 uncultured Eggerthellaceae bacterium | reverse complement strand
AGGTCGCCCAGATACGGCAGCTCGATCCCGTCGCCAAGGCTCAGGTCGCCGACGGTGTAGGTGTCGGCGTCCCTTTGGAAGGTGACGGTCTGGCTGTTGTTCGAGAGGGTGAGGGTGTCGTCGTCCCAGTCGATGAGCGTGCCGGCAAAGGGAAGCGCGGTATCCATATGCTCAACGAGGGTGATCTCGTCGGCCTGCTTGCCGTTGCCGTCGGAATGGAACTTCACCGACACGATGTCGTCCAGGAATATCTCGTCCAGGTCGCCAAGGTCGTAAATCGTGTCTTTGCTGGTGGTGAACTGCGTATCGCCCTGGCTACCCGAAACAACGAGCTCGTTTTGGGACGCCATGACGAGGGTGCCCTCGTATACGCCGGTATCAAGGCTTTGCTCTTGGGCGGCAGGGGACCCACTTGCGCTGGAGTTTGAGTTGTCGGTGCTCGCACATGCGCCGAGCGCTGCTGCCATGGCCAGCGCGAGGGCTAGGGCGAAAACTGCACCTAGTTGCTTTTTCATGAATGCTCCTTTCTTTACCAAAAACGTTGGATAAAGGTTTCGACTTCCTTCAGATGCTCGGAGCCCAAGGCGTCTTTGTCGGTTGTGTCAGCCTTTCTCAGCTCGTTGATTAGGTCGTCCATACTTTTGCCGGCCTTCTTCGCTCGCGCCATTTTGCGGAAGAGCAAAACCGCTTCGCCAGATCCCAGGCCGCCTGCAACCTCTTCGAGCAGCTCGTCGGGAATGTCGAAACCTTCCTCCCGCGCTTTGCTTGCGAGGTCTTTTGCAGCCTGGACCTTGTCTTCCATGCTTCCTCCCATCGTTCAAGCGGCAATTGCACGATCTCAATTGCTCCTTCTGCGAAATGATACGCTTTGGCCGCGTTTCCGTCTCATAATAATCGCGGTAAAAGCAGCGCGGCGGCGCGCGAATGAGCGGGCCTGCGTCTCCTGTTCATTCGACGAGGATGGAAATCGCGCATGCGGCGTATAAGATGTGAGCAAGCCGGCTTCCCGTGGGATAATCGGCTGTTTGCGTAAATAGGCAGGGGAAGGTGACACTGTGCAAAACGGCAGCGATGCGATGGCGGGCGACTCGGCGCGCGACGATATGCTGATCCTGGTTGACGGCTTGGACCGCGAGGTCGGGACCGCGACGAAATGGCAGACGCATGCAGGCGGGCTGCTGCATCGCGCGTTCTCGGTCGTGCTCGTCCGCGATGGGCAAGAGGGTCCCGAGCTGATGCTGGCAAGGCGGGCGCTTTGCAAATACCATTCCGGGGGCCTTTGGGCCAACTCGTGTTGCTCTCATCCGCGCGCTGGGGAAGAGACCATTCAGGCGGCGTACCGGCGCGTTCGCGAAGAGCTTGGCTGCGATGCCGTTGAACTGCGCGAGCTGACGGCGTTTGCCTATCGCGCCGAGTTTGCCAACGGGCTTTGCGAATACGAATACGACCATGTGCTCGTGGGGCGCTGCGAGGGGGAGGTTTCCCCCGATCCCGGCGAGGTGAGCGAGGTGCGTTGGGTCGGCTACGACGCGCTGGCGCGCGAGCTCGCCGCAGATGCCCCTTCCTTTGCCGCATGGGCCCCCATGGTGCTTACCATGGTGATGGCGCAAGGAGGTTGAGAGCGTGGATAACGCGCAAGGCAAAGAGACGAGCGTATGGGGCCAGGATGCCCTTAAATCCTTGGCAAGGAGGTTTCCCCAACTCTACGTGGCGCCCGCTGAAGGAGCGCAGGATGCCCACCGGCTCGCGAGCGGGCGCGGCATCGCTCCCGCGGAGGCGACGCTTGCGCATTTCGAGGGGAGCCCGCACGACGAGCTTCGCAAGGTCGACACGCCTGCCGGCCTGGTCGAGGTGCTGTTCTTGGAGCGCCGGGCCGATTTCGAGACTTTCCTGCAGATTGTGGGAAACAAATCGGCGCCGGTCCCCATTGCGAGGACGGTGGGCGCCATAACGTACAGGGGGCTCGCCGATTGGGGCAAGGTCGCCGATGCCCGCGAAGCGTACCTGGCTTCGGGCGGCGATGATTGGGGCGGCGAGTTCGCCCGCCTGGCAAAGGTGCCGGGCGCGTTTCGCGCCGAGATAGTGGTCATCTCGGAGGGTCCCTACAGCAACGTGGCGGCTGACGAGACGCCCTACGAACCGGACGAGTGGGTTCGGATTTCGCGCGAGATCCGGCTGCATCACGAGTGCGCCCATGTGGTGTGCCGCCGCACCATGCCAGACGACGTTTTGCCCGTGTGGGACGAAGTGACCGCCGACGTGGTCGGCCTGCTGTGCGCTACCGGGGGCTACGATGCCGCATTGGCGATGCGCTTCCTGGGGGTTACCGAACGCGGATTTGCCGGCGGGCGGCTCGCCGAGTACCTCGATGCCGAGCAAACGGGCCGCATCGACGAAGTTGCTGTCGAGGTGCACGGGGCTTGCGCACGCATTGGGCAGATGAGCAGCGGTGTCGGAATAGTCGATCCGTTTGCATTCTTGCTTGAACTGAAACGCTCGCCGCTCGTAGGTTACTGATCCACATGCGTTGTTGTCGGCGCTATCGTCTTGCGAGCGCTCAGCGTGTTGGGATTTTGCGTGGTTTGCGCCGTGAACGTGCGTTGAGCGGTTATTGTCGGGACGGTCTTTTCGGGGCCGCGTATAACAAGAGGTAGAGCCTAAACGATGGGAGGGAGGTCCAGGATGCGCTACGAAGATCTGACGCCAGGCCAGCAGAAAGAAATGCTGGCGGAGGGAGTTCCGGCGGATATTTTGGCGCGCGCTCGGCAGGAGGGTTACGAGCTGACCGACGAAGAGCTCGACCAAGTCACCGGCGGCGCAGACGCATGGGGCGACCAGAAAAAAATTGTCATAAAGTGCCCGTCCTGCGGTTCCGACAATGTGGAACCCCAGGGCATGCATTCGTATCGCTGTCTGAACTGCCATAACGTCTTCAACGTCAATTAGGACGGGCAAGTGCAATGAAAATCCCGTCGCATGACCTTGCTTTTCAGGTGTTGTTGCTACAGGCTGCCGACGATGGTCGCGACAGCGTGCTGTTCGGGCAGAGCCTGCAGCGCGCGCGCGACGCCGTGCCGCCTTTTCTGATCGGCGAGGAATTTCCGAGCGTTTACCTGGAACATCCGCTGATGGGGGAGCCATTTCTGGACGTTACCATGCTTCTGGAACAGCTAGAGCCGGGCATGCGCATACAATCTGAGGTCGCAGGTGAGCATGGGGCAATGCTCGACTGGTATGCCGATGTGCGCAGGAAGCATGAAGGTGTGAGCTGCGGGTTCGAGCTCGATACGAAAGAAGAGCCCCTTCCCGAGGCCGCGGTGCACTTTCAACCGCGAAAGAACGTGGAGCTTGTCGAGCCGTTCTGCGAAGTGGTTGGCGAGCCGCAGCGTGCAAAGCTGTACCTCGACCTGAACAAGCGCATGCCAGATGGCTGGCCGCTTTCGTTCTTCGGTCTGTTCAGGGGGCGCGCGGCGTCGCCTTTG
>CAMPAJ010000254.1 GCA_946631805.1 uncultured Eggerthellaceae bacterium | reverse complement strand
TCGTCGTCGTGGACGGGGCTGGCGGTGTTCAGGTACATGGTCAGGTTGTCGGGGCTCGCGGCGGTGCGCAGCGGATCGGCCGGGTCCCAGTCGTGCGCAGTGCCGAAAGAGAACTGCGGCTTGTCCACGGCTTCCCAGCATTTCTGCAGGTTGCCGCAATCGTCGATGCCGATCGACCATATGCTGTGCGCCCCGCAGTAATGCCCACGCCCCGCGCTGAAGCGGCCCGCCTCCTGGCGCACGCCGATATCGGAGGCGTCGCTTCCGCAGAGCAGCCCCACTTCCTTTCCGCGGGCGTCGGCGGCTTCACTGCCCGTCACCGGGGCGGGGTAGTACTTCAGGTCGTTCCCGGACTCTTCGGCCAACTTCGCGATGAAAGCCCGCAAATCGTCCATCTCGCCCTTGTTCTCCTCGTGCACGTTGTGGCGTATGTCCACGCGGAAGGGGATCTTCGAGTCGCGCAGGTTTGACACGATGCGCTCGAACGTGGGCCCGCCGCCGCGCAGGTAGCGGGTGGCGTCGTGCGCTGCACCCAGGCCGTCAATGGTCACCTGCGCGCTTTTCACCTTGCACCGGTCGAGCATGTCCACAGCCTCTTGGGTGAGCAGGTAGCCGTTGGTGATGATGGAGGCTTCGTATTCGGCACCCTTCTCGCCGGCGAGCGCCATCAGCCGCTCCGAGAGCGACTCCACGATGTCGGACGCGAGCAGCGGTTCGCCACCGAACCATGTAATGGACAAGCCCTTCGCCAGGCTCGCGTCCAGCATGAGCCCGGCGAGCGCCACCACGTCGTCCTGCACCTCGGGAGTCATCTTGCCGCGGCCGTGATCCTCGAAGCAGTAGGGGCAGTCGAAGTTGCAGCCCATCGTGGGGCAGATGGTCAGCCCCACGCTAAACGGCATCGCGCAGGCCATGCGCCCCATGGTCTCGAGCGCCGCGCGCTCGTCGAAATCGCATATGACGCCGCGCTTGGCAAGGCGCTCGACGATGGGGTGATTCTCGTCGAGCTCTTCCAAGACGCTCATGAGGTATCCCTCGATCGGCGTGTACTCGGCGCAGGTGCCCCGATATAGGTTCGCAATGGCCACCTTCTTCGTGCCCGGCACCGGAGCGCTCAGGTTGTAGCGCGACAGGTGCCAGCCGGCCTCGCCGGCCGTGCGGGCTTTCGTCTCTTCGGTTTTCCCCTCGTCTGCCATGAGCCGATCCTCCTCACGCGAAATGAGTCGCAGGATGAGTTGCAGGACTGTCCCGCGACTTATTTTTATACGTTGCTTATTAAATATAATCCCAGATTTTCGAATTTCGTTGAGACACGCAGGGCTCGTTAGCGTAATAATCATGGAAGTAGCCGCATGGGGCGGCCGCTAATGAACGGACGGAGGATTACATGAAGTTCGAAGATCTTGCTCCCGAGTTGCAGGAGAAGGCACGTGCTTGCACCAGCACCGATGAGCTGGTGGAGCTCGCCAAGACGGAGGGCGTCGAGCTCACCGATGAGGCGCTGGACAGCGTCGCCGGCGGTTCCGACTGGAATTGCGCAAGCGTCTGCCCTAATAACGATAGTTGCGTCATGGTTAAGTGCAAGCACTACACGGCCGAGGCACGCGGCTAGCAACCTGCGCTGCTTGAGCGAAGGGGCGCCCCTTGCCTGCAGCATGTGTCAGCATGGCTGGCTGCGCTGCCGGCGGGGGCGCCTTTCTGCGCTGCGTCGGATGAGTCGCAGGAAACGAGTCGCGGGCCCGCCCTGTGACTCATCCGACTCATTGCCAAGAACGGCGCAGGTATTGCAGGAAACGGGCAAGGCGAAGCGGAGGCGGCGCTATGAGGACGATGGGCCCGGTAGAGGCTTTCGACACGTTGTACAAGCTGGCGATCGACGGCGGGTCCGAGCCGGCGCTGTTCGGCCAATGCGCGCCGCTCGCGCGTGAGGCGTTGCGCAGCAGCCCGGCCTCATGCCCGTTTTCGTGGATGTGGTTCGAGGTGCCGCTCTCGGGCCCGGCGCGGTTCGACCTGCATGTGTCGTACTCGCGCGACGACCTGCAGGGCCGCTTCGGCGAATCGACGTGCGCTCACGGGCGCTACGCCGATCTTTTCCGCTGGTACGCCGCCGCCGACAGGGGCGGCAACGGCCTTGCGCTGGCGTACGACGTCGGCGATGGCCGAATAGAGCGCCCTGCCGTGCACTTGAACGTGAACAACGCGCCCGCCGCCGACATGGAAGGCTTCTTCGACCATGCGGCGGGCGAGGGCGCGTATGCGGCCTACCGCGGCTTCGAGAAGCGGCTGCCCCGCAGCTGGCGCGTGTGGTACGCGGGCGTGCACCCGGGGCGCACGGGCTCGCACCTGCGCGTGGACTGCTTCGTGGACGATGCCGCCAAGCAGGGATACGCCGCCGACTTCGGGCTGCTCGAGCGCGACTTGAGCTCATGCGGCTTCCAGCCGGTGCCTTCCGCGCTCGCAGAGCTAACGTCGCCGATTCTGGAATCGCCCTTCGACCTGGAGCTGCAGTTCGACGTGGCCCGCGATGGCGCCGTCGGCGGCACCATCGGCGTTTCCGCCACCTTCCCGACAGGCGGCTCGAGTGCTGCACGCTCGCTTTTCCAACACGGAAGCGCCGCCTGCGAGCTCCTGGAGAAAATCGAGGGGCTCGGCCTTTCGGACGATCGCTGGAAGCGCATCGCATCCGCCTCGTACGCCATCGCCGTGAATGTAGGCGATGACCAGCTGGCGCTGTATTGCGCCCCCACGTTCGTGAAGCTGCGCATGCGCGATGGAGAACCGCTCGGCGCCAAGATGTACCTGCAGGTTGCCGCGAGCTTCCTGAAATAAAATGAGACAGGGGGTCAGGCCCCCTGTCTCAGGGGAAGGCGGCGTGATGCCGATGGTGTAGGATGTAAACCGGTTACGGGTGATGCTGCGTTCGCTCGGGCGGGCCGAAGCCCGCGCCTCGCGTTCGCAGTCGTGACACCAACAATTGGCACACTACCGAGAACCCCGGCAACCCCGTAGGACAGGAGCAGGTCATGAATTCAGTGCTAATTGACAACGAATATCTTTCGGCGGCATTGCCCGATGGTTTCGGGGACGTCCCTCACGGCGAGTTGGAGGCGTTCATGCGCTTCAGGTACAACGAAATGTGGGGCGTGCGCGACGACGAGCGGCACATGCTGATATGCGTGACGTGGAAAGACGCGGGCAAGCTGCTCTCGAAGCTGGTGAGGGAGAAGCCTTACGTGAAACAGGTGGACGAGGCGTTTTCAAAGCGCTATCGAAACGACTCGTACCGTGGCAACGGATTACCCATATGAAACCAAAGAAGCGCCTTGTAGTGATACCATCAACACAGCTTGTCAAAGAGGCAAGTGAAAGCTAATGAAGGGAAGGAACCAACATGAAGACAATTGGGAAAATCGCCGTGCTGGCGATGACGATGTCTCTGGCGTTCGTGCTGACCGCCTGCGGCGGCAGCGCTTCGTCGAGCGCCGCTTCGTCGAGCGCCGCATCCTCG
>CAMPAJ010000253.1 GCA_946631805.1 uncultured Eggerthellaceae bacterium | reverse complement strand
CCAAGCTCAAGAACGCGCTCATCGACTACTGGCACGAGATGATGGCTCGCTACAACTACGACGAGGTCGAGACGCCCCAGATCCTGTCGCGCACGCTCTGGGAGACGAGCGGTCACTGGGATCACTACAAAGAGAACATGTACACGACCCTCATCGACGAAGAAGACTACGCGATCAAGCCCATGAACTGCCCGGGTGCCTGCCTCATCTACAAGAGCAAGCCGCGCAGCTACCGCGACCTGCCGCTCAAGCTGGCCGAAGCCGGCTTGGATCATCGCCACGAGCTCAAGGGCGCATTGCACGGCCTGTTCCGCGTTCGCGCGTTCACGCAGGACGACGGGCATATCTTCATCACGCCGGAGCAAATTTCGGAAATGGTGCTCGAGACGGCGCACCTGTTCGACGAGTACTACCGCCAGTTCGGTTTCGAGTACCACGTCGAGCTTTCCACGCGCCCGGACGACTCGATGGGTTCCGACGAGGACTGGGAGCGCGCCGAGAACGGTCTGCGCGATGCGCTGCAGAAGCTCGGCATCGAGTACGCGCTCAACGAAGGCGATGGCGCCTTCTACGGCCCGAAGATCGACTTCCACCTGAACGACTGCCTGGGCCGCACGTGGCAGTGCGGAACGATCCAGCTCGACTTCCAGTTTCCCCTGAACTTCGAACTTGAGTACATGGGCGCGGACGGCGCCAAGCACCGTCCCATCATGATTCATCGTGCGGGCTTCGGCAGCTTCGAGCGCTTCATCGGGATGCTTACCGAGCAATACGCCGGCAAATTCCCCACATGGCTCGCGCCATGCCAGGTCAAGGTGCTGCCGGTCTCCGAGAAAACGCTCGAGTACTCCAAGGAAGTGGGCGCCGCTTTGCGCGCTGCCGGCGTTCGCGCCGTCGTCGACGGTCGTGACGAGAAAATCGGCTACAAGATCCGCGAAGCGCGCGGCGTCGACCGCGTTCCCTATATGCTCATCTTGGGCGAGCAGGAGCGCGACGGCGGTTACATCTCGGTACGCGACCGCAGCAACGAAACGGTCCAGAGCAGCCTGGACGATTTCATCGCCAAGATAACCGCCGAGATCCGCGACCGTTCGTAACCGAACGGGAAGGTAACGGTATTGGAGATTGCATATTAAATTGCGTACAATGCATTTGTTCAATACGAGTTGCAAGGAGGTACGGAAATGACCGAACATATTAATTCTGCTGATTGGCAGGCCAAGGTGCTTGATGCCGATACGCCGGTGCTTGTGGACTTCTTCGCTACATGGTGTGGCCCGTGCAAGATGATGGCACCCGTGATTGACGAAATCGCGGCAGAAAAGGCAGGCCAGGCTGCCGTGTACAAGATCGATATCGACGAGAACCCCGATATCGCCCAGCGTTACGGCGTCATGAGCATCCCGACGTTCATCTCGTTCAAGAACGGCGAAGTGGCGGCGCAATCGCTCGGGGCGCAGCCAAAGGCAAACATCGAGGCCATGCTCGCGTAATCCGCGTTACATAGGCGGCGTAGGAACGGAACGGTGCGGCAGCAACGCCGCACCGTTTTTTTGCGCTCTATGAAGTTGGTGAGCCGGTAAGGTCAGTAGGAAGAACCCGGATCTCTGCAATGAGTATTGCACGCGTAAGTATATTTAAATACCGAAATATATCTTATCGTACCTATTCGTACCGAAGTCGTATACAATGCAAGCTATGCGAGTTGCATCTACGAGATTGCGGCTTGCTAACCAGTCGGTACAAGGGAAGGGAAGACTAATGGAAACTAGCAAGACGACCCGCCTTCGCAAGCGGGCGTTCGCGGCAGCTATCGTGGCGCTTATGTGCGTGGCTGCGTTCGGGCTTGCGGCATGCGGTGGTTCGTCCGCGGCCTCTTCGCAGCAATCAGCGGGTAACGCGAGCTCGACATCGGCGGCGAGCGAAGCGGAAGGAGCAAGTGCGTCAGCCGAAGCAAGCGCATCGAGTGCCGCGGGCGACGTCGCCACGGTGAGCTTCACCGACTCCTCGGGCCGTGTCGTCGACGTACCGGCCAACATCGAACGCGTAGCCGTAACGGGGCCAATCTCGCAGATGTTCATGCTGACGTTTGCTCCCCAGAAGATGGTGGGCCTTTCCAACGAGCTGTCTGACGCCGAGATGAAATACGTCGGCGAAGAGTACGGCGCCCTTCCCGTATACGGGCAGATCTACGGTGGCAAGGGTGATTTCAACAAGGAGGCCGTTGCAAGCGCCGATCCTCAGCTGATCCTGGACATCGGTGAAGCCAAGAAGAGCATCGTCGAGGATTTGGACGAAATCCAGGCCGCAATCGGCATTCCGTGCGTTCACATCGAGGCCACCATCGATACGTACGATCAGGCTTACACCAAGATAGGCGAGCTGCTCGGCGAGCAGGATCGCGCCAAAGAGCTGGCAGACTACTGCGCAAACGCGTACTCCGAGACCAAGGCAGGGCTGGATAGCGTGCCCGAGGGCGAGCGCGTCAAGGCGCTGTACCTGCTTGGCGATGCGGGCCTAAACGCCATGCCGAAGGGATCGTTCCAGGGTACCGTGTTCGATTGGGCTGCCGACAACGTTGCCGAAATCGAGAACGCGGGCGGTAGCGGCCTTGGCGCCGAAGTGAGCTTCGAGCAGATAGCGATGTGGGACGCTCCGATGATCATCTTCGGGCCCGATAGCGTCTACGACAAGGTCGCGGACGATTCGTCCTGGCAGACGCTCAGCGCCATCAAGGCGGGCAATTACTACGAGGTTCCCGGCGAGCCGTACAACTGGCTCTCTTCGCCTCCGGGCGTCAACCAGATTCTTGGCATGCAATGGTTCGCGCGCCTGTGCTATCCCGACAAGTTCGATTACAGCATAGATAACGTCACCAAGGCGTACTACAAGATCATGTATGACTACGACCTCACCGATGACGAGTGCAACGAGCTCATCAAGAACTCCACGCCGAAGGCTTAGGGTGCGGGCGCATCGTTTAGGTGTGAAGAAGGCGATACGTGGCAAGCGGCGACAATACAGTTTCACATGCTAAGCGCACGAGGATTGCCAACCTCATCTTGGTGGGGTTGGCAATCATTCTCGTCGTGCTTGCGCTCTTGTCCTTCCTCGTCGGGCGTTATCCCATAAGTCCCGACAAAGTGGTGGGAATGCTGTTCGGGTGCGTGGGACCCATTGATCCGTTTTGGACAGACCAGGAAGCTACGATTTTCTTCAACGTGCGCCTGCCGCGCGTCGTAATGGCCATGCTCGTAGGTTGCTGCCTATCGGCTGCAGGTGCGGCATATCAGGGAACGTTTCAAAATCCGCTCGTTTCACCCGATATCCTCGGCGCATCGCAAGGCGCCGCGTTCGGTGCGGCGGTTGCCATCTTGCTCGGTTTTGCGAGTTTCGGCATTTCCGCGATGGCCTTCGTATTCGCGATCATCACCGTGCTGTTGGTCATAGCCGTCGCGCAGGCAGCGCGCGGCAACCAAGTGCTCACGGTCGTGCTCGCCGGCGTCATGGTGAGCTCGCTGTTTTCGGCGG
>CAMPAJ010000252.1 GCA_946631805.1 uncultured Eggerthellaceae bacterium | reverse complement strand
CGCTCCGCGTATTCAGGAAATAGTTCTGCAAAACGATTAGCTATTTGGTTAGCTTTGCGAGCAAGGAGCGGCAGCCAGCGTCAACGTCGCGGTACGTCGTTTCGAAATCGCCCGTGTACCAGGGGTCGGCTACATCTGCGGTGCTGCCGGTGAATTCGAGCAACTTGAAGATCTTTCCTTCGGCATTGGGACCGAGCATGCGTTTCGTGTTGCGGATGTTGGCAGCATCCATGCCTATAATGTAGTCCCACGCATCTGCGTCAGCGCGGCGGATTTGGCGCGCACGATGGTCTCCGCAGGGAATGTTGTGGCGCGCAAGTTCCTTACGTGTGCCGCGGTGCACGGGATTGCCGATTTCCTCTGTGGACGTGGCAGCCGAGTCGATGACGAACCGATCATCAAGTCCCGCTTGTGCAACCAGGTGTTTCATGACGTACTCAGCCATGGTCGAGCGGCAGATGTTGCCGTGGCATACAAATAGGATTCGCGTTGGCTGCATGGTTTCTCCGATCTCATGGGCATGCTGTTACATGCCTTTTCTGCTCTTGGAGCGGTTGGTAATGAGTATAGTACTATTCAATACCCAGCAACCCTTCTGAACAGGGTAGATGAACGAGAGACTGATACGGGCAGCAACATGAGTATGTGTGACGCCTGATGTAAGCCACTGCACGCGAAGATAAGCCACTGCACACTGCACGCGAAGCCCGATATCGCGCCGATGCCTGAGTTCGTAGAGGGCGCTTGAGTCGTTTGCGCAAATATAAGGGGTTCCAAATGACAAAAATCAACGAAGTTAACGTTAACATGCCGATTTTAGCGCTACGCGCTATCAGAAATTTGGGATTGAGAATCACCATCAGGCAAAACGTTCATTGGCGTTAGCGAACGACCGCTTTTTTTGAGCGCGGTGACGTTAACATCGTTGATTTTTGTCAAATCCACTCGCGATTTTTGACGCGTACATCATGGAGTATGCTATGCCTAGGCATTAAGCACGGCAGTTAGGAAGTGGTCGAGAAATGAAAGAGCTCGAAAAACGGGCGATCGATGCGTTTTTCGCGCAGACGGACGAGCAAGGCGTCACGAACGCCCAAAAGGCAAAGGAGCGTCATAAGGTTATACGCCGCGTGCCGACGACACCAAAAGACAAAAGCTTCGAGGCTGCCGATGATGCAGCAGATGCTGCAAGCGGGCACGGCGGCGCCGATGGTCTCCCCATCGGCGTGGTGGAAGTCGATGGCAAGCTCGTGGGCTTTGGCATTCACATCCTCAACGAGGATGTATACCCGCTGCAGAGCTTTGAAATCTATTTGCGCGGATGTGACCTGGTGGGGGATTTGGACCTATCAAATTGCACCGACGTGGTGTTCGTGGATGTATACCGCAATCGGATCTCTTCAGTCGAGGTTGCGAACATGCCGGCGCTTCGCATCCTGGGGCTGCAGGGGAACCAAATCGAAGCGCTCGACCCAACGGAGTTGCCCGCATGCCAGGGCATCGACATCGGGATGAACCGGCTAGCGAGCATCGATGTGTCGCGCAATCCTGAGCTTGTGGAACTCTACGTCAACGACAATCGTCTGACTTCGCTCGACACGTCGCATAACGCCAAGCTCAAGTACCTGCGCGTACAAAACAATGCGCTGGCCGAAATCGACACCACTGCGAATCCCCTTTTGCGGCACCTGTATGCAACGGGCAATCCCGCCAAGAGCATTCGCGCGCTTGCGCCGGGCCGCGAAGACGGTGCGCCGTTGCAGTTGAGCGCAGGGGATGGTGGATGCGTCGGGCTGTCGTTCAATCCCATCTACAACGCGCAATGGAAGGAAACAGGCGAATGGGAGCAGAGCTACCATGCGTATGCCGATGAGGGATTTGCGTTTACGGGCTGGTACGATGAGGCTGGCGCGCTTGCCTCGCGCGAAGCCGACTGGATGGATGAGTATGGGACGTCGCGCGTCTTGACGGCGCGGTTTGCGCGAGCGTAACTCGATTGCATGCTTTAACTGATAGGAAAGAGGTAGAGGTATGGGACAGATGACGATGGAAGAGTTGCGCGAGTTGAATAAGAAGCGCATTGACGAGCGGCTTGAGGCGGGGCTTGCGTTGTTGCGCGAGCATTACGCGGTCGAGGAGTGCGAAATCGACCCAGCGTTCCAGAATCCTAATGTGGGCGGGCGGCCTAATCACGTGCGACGTTTTGACGTGAAGGGCGTGGGCAACTTGCTGACGATGACGGCGAAGGACGTTGACTCCAACCAGCTCAGCACGTTTGTGCTCATGCCGTATTTCAAGAACTTGCCGCTGTTCTCGACCGATTACGTGTATAACGACGACAAGCGATTCTTCCTCATCGAGATTTACGACTTGTCCATCCGCGAAGACGATGCCTTCAAACGGGGTATCGATGCGTTTGCCAAGCATGCGAAGGCATGGGATGACATGCCCGAATTCCCCACGCAGCCGCGCTGGTACGACAAGATTCGCCCCGTCTGCGTCGCCAAGGCGCCCGCACTCGAGCAGGACGAGTTAGCCTGTAGCCGCTTTTTGGAAATGCTGGACTTGTTTGTGGAAATGGAACAGGCAGCAGATCCCCTGGCTGGTGACGAGCTCGCACAGAAGTGGCAGAAGAACAAAGGCTATTCCGACGGACTCGTCGACCAGGGCGGTGTGTCGACCGATATGTGGACCGCTGCGCTCGGAGCCGAAAACGTGCGGCGATTCTTCGACGAGGTCTTCTTCGGCCCGGCTTGCTACAAGTAGGTTGTTGTGTCATGGGGACGTTTCTCTTGACACAACCGCCGCGTGAGATGCTCTACCTGGTTGAGTGTCTCAGAGCGTCTCGTCTTTTGCGCCCCTGAAAATTTACGCGTCGTAGAGGAGCGGTCCCAGTGGCGTAATTGCACTTGCCATGATGGCAGGAGCTTTGCGGCTCAAGGGTCATATCGTTTGGTCTGGCCATATAGCGCGGTTAGCCAAGGTCGACGATACGCCAGGTGTTGCTGAGCAGGTCGATGAGGGCAAGTTTGCCATACAGGACATCGCCCTTGCCTAGCAGCACCTTTACGCATTCGGACGCTTCGATGGCAGCGGCGAGGGCCGGGGTGAACGAAAGGGATGCCGGCTTTTCGCCAGAGGGCCGCGATTGGTCGTTGGGGTAGACTTTCTCCAGCGCGCCGGATCCGGGCGCGATGGTCGTCACCTGTGCGTACCAACCCGAAATCGCCCCATGCACGAGCGGTACGTTGGCGGTGGCGCACCAATGCTCGAGCGCAAAGCGGGCCTCCGCCGAGTCCAGGGCGTCGATGACGACATCGCAGCCTGCGAGGATTTCGCTTGCGTTTTCGGCCGTGATGCGCTGGTCGTACGCGATAACGTCGACGTTGGAGTTTACCAAAGCTGCGCGCTCCTTCGCGGCGGAGGCCTTTGGCTGACCAAGGTTGCCTTCGCGGCAAAGCAGCTGGCGGTTGAGGTTCGAGGCCTCGAAGGCGTCGCCGTCGACGACTACAATGGCGCCCACGCCGACGCGTGCGAG
>CAMPAJ010000251.1 GCA_946631805.1 uncultured Eggerthellaceae bacterium | reverse complement strand
CGTTTTGGAGTACTTGCGCGATACCCCCAAAGAGCAGGCCGTCGTGGATGCCGTTTTGCATGAAGGCGCCTTCGGCGTCGGGTGCGTCGAGGCGGGCGGTCCCAAGCCCGGCGTCGGATGCGCGGGCCGCGGCATCATTTCCGCCTTCGAATTCCTCGACCGCAATAGGGTCAAGGACGGGTACGACACGATCGTCTACGACGTTTTGGGCGATGTGGTGTGCGGGGGATTCGCCGTGCCGATTCGCAGCGAATACGCCGATGCCATCTTCCTCGTGACGAGCGGGGAGTACATGGCATTGTATGCCGCGAACAATATCCTGCGAGGCATACGGAGCTACGATGGCGACGAGCGCTGCCGCGTGGCGGGCATTGTTTTCAATGCGCGCAATTTGGAAGACGAGCATGTGCGGGTCGAGCGGTTTGCGCAGGCCGTGGGCTTGCCCATCGTCATCAGCATTCCCAGGAGCCCGGTCTTCGCCGAGGCGGAGCGGCTCAACTGCACGGTCATGGAGCTTGACGGCCCCGTGCGCGAGCAGGAACTGTTCGCGCAGTTCGCGTCATATATCGCGATCGGCCCTGCCTTGCATGCGGCACGTCCGCTGACTGACGAGGAGCTCGAGCGCTGCATTTTGTACGGGGAGGGCCCAGGTGGGCGATTGCTGCAAGCTTCGGGCGCGTATGATGCGGCGGGCGATTCTGCCGTCGCACCTGCCGCGCAAGTCCACGCTGCCCCGGGTGCGGTAGAGCTTGCGGAAAACGATGCGTCCGCACACGAACTCGCGCACGAACGGGAGGAAGCGGCGCAAGGGGAGCCCGACGGTCGTTCGTCCAGCCATGCTGCGGCAAAGCGCGCGCTCGGAGCTGCGTTCGCGGGAAAACCCGCTGCCAAACGCCCGCCATTGTACGGCTGCGCGTTCACGGGCGCGGCCACGGTTGCCGTTCACCTGACCGATGCGGTGGTCATCGCCCATTCGCCTCGTGCCTGCGCGTTCTACACGTGGCAGAACATATCCTCGCCCGGACGCAAGAACCTGTTCCACCGCGGCACGCTTCTTCCATCGGCCATAAGTCCCCATTACGAGTGCACGCAAATAGACCAGCACGAGGCCGTGTTTGGCGGCATCGACAAGCTGCGACGCCATGTGCAGGATGCCCTTGCTCGCAATCCCGGCGCCGTCATCGTCATAAACTCGTGCGTGAGCGGCATCATCGGCGATGACGTGCTCTCGGTCGAGCGCCTTTCGACGCCGCAGACGCCGGTTATCGTGGTTCCCGCCGACGGCGACATCGCCGGCGATTACATGGCGGGCATCCCGATGTGCCTGCATGCCGTTGCCCAAAAGCTCGTCGACCCCTCGGTCGAGCGCAGGCCGCGCAGCATCAACCTCATCGGCGAGACGGGTGTGGCCAACGACTTGGAAATCAACTTCCGCATCGTCGAGGAGCTGCTTGCGCGCATGGACGTGGCGGTGAACTGCCGGTTCTTGGGCAATGCGACTGCCGACGAGGTGCGCCACCTCACCGCGGCGCCCGTGAGCCTGCTCGCTTCCGAAGGGCAGGACAACCTCGAATTACGCGCGTGGCTCGAACAACGTTTCGGGTTGGAGTTCCTCGACGGCGGCCTGCCCATCGGTTTCGACGAGACAGAACGCTTCCTTCAAAAGATCGGGGCCTATTTCGATTGCGGGGAAAAGGTCGAGCCCATCGTCGCCGCCGAGCGCGAGCAGTTCGAACGTGACCTGGCGGCTTTGCGCCCGCAGCTGGCGGGGAAACGCCTGCTCGTCACGACGATAAACGCGAACCTGGACTGGCTTTTGGATGCCGCAACGGCTGCGGGCATGCAAATCGTCTGGGTTGGGGTCCTCAACTACCTGCACCGCGAGCTCGGCGTCACTTCGGATCCGAGAAGACAGCCGCTCGTCGAGTCCATAACGAGCATGCCCGAGGTGCTCGCGCGCATCGAGCAGCACAAGCCCGATATCGTCGTCTCGAATTTCGCCTTCAATGTCCCAAATGGCGACTACGTCGTCGATAGCATGCCCATGGTCCAGCAGGTCGGATTCCACTCAGGAACCCAGGCCCTGAGCCGATGGGCCCACTTGCAGCAAAACGAGCCCGAGGGAGCTTGGATCCATGACAAAGAGCTGTTTGAAAAGTATTTCGCCTGATGCGCTGACGGGTATCATCTTCGCGTTCGAGGGGATGAAAAACGCGGTCGTGCTGCTCAACGGACCGATGGGGTGCCGCTTCTACCACAGCACGACATCGCAGTTCATCACGATGCATCCACCGCTGCGCCTGCCTTTGACCGAAGGGGGAGAGCGGGTGCCGGTGGATTACACGTTCTTGAATGACTGGTTCTTCAGGCAAGAGCGCGTGCCGAGCACGTACCTCGACGGATACGATTACGTTTATGGGACCAAGGACAAAGTCGCCGAGGCGCTCGACTACATCGTCGGCGCGATAGACTTCGATCTGCTCGCCATCGTCAACTCGCCGGGTGCGGCGCTCATAGGCGACAATTTGCTCGAGATCGCACGCTCCAAACTGGGCAACCAACGTAGCGTCATGCTCGAGTCCCCTGGGTTTTCCGAACCGTTCGAGCGAGGATATTCCCAGGCCCTGTATGCGCTGCTCGACCAAGTCGGCCGCAACTTGTGGAGCGATGGCGCATCGGCTGGCATCCCTGCAGCAGCGGAGGGCGAAAAGAGCGTCAACATACTGGGTCTTTCCATCTGGCAGCGTTACTACGAAGGCGACTTGAAGGAGTTGCGCCGCCTGTTCGAGTTGTGCGGCATCCGGGTCAACGCGTGCCCGTGCGTCGGTTGCACCATCGACGAGCTCGCAACGCTCCCGCAGGCGGACCTTAACGTGGTCCTCGATCCGCAGATGGGGGCGGAAGCCGCGCAGCTCCTCGAAGAAGCATGTGGCCAGCCGTATTACGTTTGCCCGACCCTGCCCGTCGGCTTCGCGGCGACGCAGCGCATGTTCGCAGACATATGCGAGATCCTCGGGCTATCGGATGAACCGCTCGTGCTCGAGGCCGAGAAGGCCCGCGCGCTTGCCTGGTACAAGATAAGGCAAGTCGACGTTTCGTCCGGCAAGCCCAAAGGCGTCACGTTTCATGTGGCCGGAAACGAGGCGCAGGTGAAAGCCTATACCGCATTCCTTTCGGAGTACCTTGGCATGGTTGCAGCCGCCCCAGAGGATGCCGAGCTCGTGTTTGCCGACGCCAACCTCATAGCCGAGCTCATGCTGACGAACAAGACGTTCTGCGGCATCGAGATTAGCCAACCGGGCATGGGCTACATCGACCTTATCCCCAAAACCCACCTGGGCATCGAAGGCGCGCTGTTTCTCATAGAGCAAGTCCTGAACGGCCTGATGTCACGGTTGTAACGAGCAAGGTTCCTTCGAATTTCGTTCAGATTTACTCCGATTACGCCCCGGAGCGCCGAGGGTCCCAGAGGGCGGAAGGCCCCGTCCGCACCCCCTCGCACTAGTTCCCCTTCCGAACTGCGCTCACAGAAAGCGGCGATTAGAG
>CAMPAJ010000250.1 GCA_946631805.1 uncultured Eggerthellaceae bacterium | reverse complement strand
AGCCGTGGCCGACCCGGTGACGTACCAGACGGCCGAACCCGACATCTTCGTGGGCGGCGATGTGTACACTGGGCCGAAGTTCGTCATCGACGCGATTGCCGCTGGTCATGAGGCCGCGATTTCACTGCATCGTTTCGTACAGACAGGCAGCTCGCTGACGCTCGGACGCAATCCGCGCCACTATGTTGAACTGGATAAAGAGCGCATCGCCTTGAACCCTTACGATTACGACCATGCGGGGCGTTGCGTGCCCGAGTGCGCTCAGCTTGCCGATAAACTGCACAATTGGGATGACCCGCGTCGGACGTTCACCGAGGAGCAGATTCGTGTCGAGACGGCGCGCTGCTTGTCGTGCGGCGCCTCGATCGTGGACCCGAACAAGTGCATCGGCTGCGGGTTGTGCACGACGCGCTGCGAGTTCGACGCCATTCACCTGCATCGCGACAACCCTGAGTGCTCGACCATGGTGGCTACCGAGGACAAGCTGAAAAAGATTCTGCCCAACGCCGGCAAGATGCTCGTGCGTCGCGTCGCGTTTTCCGGGCGCTCGAACCGTGCGGAAAAAGAGAAACCGAACTATAGTCAAGAACAATAAGGTTAGTAAGTACTAAGAGTTTCTTAATACTGTTTAGCAGCTTATAACTTGGCCGCAATGTTGGAGGGTGTTTCGCCATCTGCGGATTTTCGCAGATGGCGGTTCCAATGCCTTGCGATTTTCCCGTTTCCGCAGATTGCATGTTGGCTTTACTCGCAAATCACACCCAGTTTTGCCTATCGGCAAAAGTTCCGCTTTGATACGTTTTCCCCATCCGTATGGAGTGGATTTCAACAGGTGTGCGAAAGGGGAGTACATGAGCGAGAAAACTGAGAAGCAGGCTGGCCAGAAACCAGATAGGACCGTGCTGATCGTCTCGGTGATCATCGTGGTGCTGTTTACGTTGTGGGGCCTGGTGCTGCCGGAAAACCTTGCTAACGTCATCAACGCGGTCAACGGGTTCTTGTGCAACGACCTTGGGTGGCTGTACCTGCTGGCCATGATGATATTCCTGTTCTTCGGGTTCTACATTGCGCTTTCCAAGTACGGCAACTTGAAGATGGGCAAACCAGATGACGAGCCGGAGTTTAGCAATTTCCAGTGGTTTGCATTGCTGTTCGGCGGCGGCATCGGCATCGGTCTGGTGTTCTGGTCGATGGCCGAGCCCATTTTGCATGCGAGCGGAATGGGCGGCTCGTACGGCGACGGTACGGTGTTCGCGAATGCGCCGGTGGCAGCGTTGACCGCACAGCAGCTCACTGCTGCGAACTTCACAACCGATATACCCGTGAGCGTCATCGACGCCATCCGCATCACGTTCATGCACGAGGGCGTGCACTGTTGGGGAATCTTCGGCCTCGTTGGCATGTGCTTGGGTTATGCCGCATACCGTAAAGGACTGCCGTTCCTCGTGAGTTCCACGCTCTACCCGCTCATCGGCGATCGCATTTACGGTCCCATTGGCAAGACGGTGGACGTCTTGGCAGTGTTCGCGACCGTATTCGGCGTGGCCACTTCCCTCGGCTTGGGTGCCATGCAGATCGCAGGTGGCGTCGAGTTCGTGTACGGCATGGAAGGTGTGGGGACGAATAGCCTGGTCATCGCCATGATCATCGGTGTTATCACGGCTATATTCACGTTGGCCACCGTTGCGGGTCTCGAAAAAGCCATGTCGGCAGTCGTCAACTTCAAGGTGTGGCTATCGATATTCTTCATGGTGTTCCTGCTGGTGTTCGGTGGAACGACCTTCATCCTTCGCGAGATAACGTGGACGCTGGGTTCCTACATCACGACGTTCATGAATCAATCGTTCTGGTACGGCGACACCACATGGCTTTCCAATTGGACTGTGTTCTATTGGGGCTGGTGGATTGCTTGGGGCACGTTCTGCGGTACGTTCTTCGCACGTGTTTCGAAGGGGCGTACGCTGCGCCAGATGTTCCTGGGCGGAACGCTTTTGCCTGCAGGTTTCTCGTTCATCTGGATCACCATTTTCGCCGGCGCCGCGTTCTTCACCAACAATGCTGCTGGTAATTCGATTGCGGAGGCGACTCAGGTCCAGTACACGACAGCAACGTTCTCGGTATTGCAACAGCTGCCCTTGTACCAGGTCATGGCACCCTTGACGTTGGTGCTGATCGTCATCTGCTTCGTGGGCGCTGCTGACTCCGCGACCTTCGTTTTGCCCATGCTCACCTTCGGCGGCACGCAGGATCCGTCCAAGGCCGCTCGAGCTGGTTGGGGCATTGCGCAGGGCGCCGTAACGATCATCCTCATCCTCGTAAGCGGATCGGGTGCCCTGGTCGCTCTGCAGACGGCATCGGTGGTGGCCGCCTTGCCCTTCATGGTGGTCGTTGCCTTCATGTGCGTTGCCTTGGCGCGCCAAGTGGCAAAGGATTACAACGGCGAGGAGGAAGACAATACCTGCTGGCTCGACGAACGGGCCGCTGCGAAGCAGCAGAAGCAAGAAAGATAAAGAAGGCCCTACGCTTTAGAACCACGCCCGATGGTCGCTGATGGCTGCCATCGGGCGTTTGTGTATTTGGGGTCAGACCCCAAATACACATCCGTGGTCTCGCGGTAGCTTGAATTGCGCAGGCGAGCCTGCTTGCCGTGGCTTTGGCAGCGCTCCGCGGTGAGGCTCTGCCGCTCGAGTTAGCGGTAGTTCTTCGGCGATGAGCAACTATAAGTTGTGCAATACTGCATCCATCAATTGATACTAATAATGACGCTATCACCTTACAATACTCTTAGGCTATCTTGCGCGAGGATGCGCGGGAGAGGGGGTAAGGCCTGCGCAGCCCTTTCGCAAGGCAAATGCGAAAAGGAGGAACGCGTATGTTGAAGGAAGGCGAGTCTTTCGTCTACACCGCATGTCCCGGGTGGGGCGACCATGACTACTGCGCGCTGAAGACCATCGTCAAGGATGGCAAGATCGTGCGCATGGAAAAGGCTGACTACGTTGGTCCCGAGGCTGCAGACGCCCATATTTGCCAGAAGGGCTGCCTGTCGTGCCGTCAGCCGTACGATCCCAAGCGTTTGAAGAAGCCGCTCAAGCGCGTCGGTGAGCGCGGCGAGGGCAAGTGGGAAGAGATTAGCTGGGACCAGGCTCTCGATGAGATTGCCGAGAAGATGAACAAGATCATCGCCGAGGACGGTCCTGCCGCCATCACGATGTGGAACCTGCGCGCCGGCGTGCCGCCCGCGTACAGCCTCGAAGCGCTCATGCCCGAGCGTTTCGGCAACGTGTTGGGGCTCACCTGCCCGATGGAGTCCATCGGCCTGGACAATGGCCCGTTCTACACCGAGTACTACAGCGTGGGGTCTACCGCGGCGCACGTCCTCATCGACCCGCGCGTGCTCGACGAGACTGATCTCGTGTACATCTGGGGCTGCAACCCCATCGAGAACCAGATGCGCTTCGCGCAGCACCTGGTCAAGGCTCGCGAGCATGGCGCCAAGATCGTCGACATCGGATTGATTTTCGACGGTACGGCTGGCTTCGCGGATGAG
>CAMPAJ010000249.1 GCA_946631805.1 uncultured Eggerthellaceae bacterium | reverse complement strand
ACCAGCTCGTGCGCCATCGCCTGGCCAGCTTCAACCAGCAGAGCCAGCGCTACGTTGCCTACACCGAGGGGCTCGCGACGGTAAAGCCCGATTCCATCGCCGGCAACCCCGAGGCCAATCGACTGTTCGACGAGATGATCGCAAAGACGGTAGAGGCGTACCAGGCGTTTTTGGACGCAGGCGTGCCCGCCGAGGACGCGCGCTACATTCTCCCGAACGCCGCCGAGACGAAAATCGTCGTAACGATGAACATACGCGAGCTGCTGCATTTCTTCAGCTTGAGGTGCTGCAACCGCGCCCAGTGGGAAATCCGCGAGCTTGCATGGAAGATGCTCGAGCTCGCACGGCCGACGGCCCCGTACATCTTCGCGGATGCCGGTCCGGGCTGCGTGCGCGGCGCTTGCCCCGAGAAGAAGATGACGTGCGGGAATCCCTACGAACGCGTCAAGCGCGACGAATAAGGCACCCACGTGAGTCGCTGCCCTGCCCGCCGGCTCGTTGCACGTGACGGGTCGGCGGGTGGGGCAGCGACCTGTTTTGTGAACGGAGAGAAACATGACAACCGAAACCGAACCCAAACGCATCGCCGTATTCTGCGTAGGCAACCGCCTTCACTTGGATGACGGTGTGGGACCCGCAGTGTACGACGAGGTGCTCGAGCGGTTCGACGTGCCCGAGAACGTCGAGCTGTTCGATCTGGGCGTACTTACCATGGACATGATCGGCTACATCGACACCTGCGACGTGGTGATCACGGTTGACGCCATCGAGCATTCCGGCGAGGAGCCGGGGACCGTTCTGCGCGGCGCGCCCGACGAGCTCGCCCAATCGCAAGGCGCGAACATCTCGCTGCACGATTTGCGTCTCGTCGACTTGTTCGACGCCGCCGTGCTGCTCGACTACGAAGCCGAGGGCATCTGCATCGGCATGCAGGTGCTCGACACCGAGCCGAAGTACCTCACCGAGGACCTCACGCCTCCCGTACGCGCAGCGCTTCCCCTGCTGGTAGACACCCTCGCCGCCGAGCTCGCCCGCCTTGGCAGCCCGCTCATCAGCAAGGAAACCGGCGAACCGTACGTAAAATAGCCCGCGTCGCCCTGCCCGCTCGCCTTCCCCATAGCCGCAACAGCTAGCATTATCCGTCCCACCGCCCCGCACTCCGAGGGCGGTGGGATGGATAAGTGACGCGAGGGATGCAATAAGGTTACGTGCGCAGACTGTGGTGACGGAGATTGGGGGCTTGTCAAACGGTCGTGGCGTGCTATTATGCAAAGGCTTGTCTTGTTCCGGCCGCAAGGAGGCCGGGCAAAGTGTCTAGCCTTGGTCGGAAACCAAGGCAGAAGAGGAGAATGTACGATGAAGCAGGGAATCCATCCGGATTACGTCGACTGCACGGTTACGTGCAGCTGCGGCAACACCTTCCAGACGCGTTCCACCAAGAAGGAGATCCGCGTCGAAATCTGCAACGCATGCCACCCGTTCTACACGGGCCAGCAGAAGTTCGTCGACACCGGCGGACGCGTTCAGCGCTTCAGCGACAAGTTCGGTTCTGCTACCGATCTGGTCGCCGCCCGCGAAGCTGAGCGCAAGGCCAAGCGTGCCGCCGAAGTGGCCGCCGCCGAGGAGAAGCGCAAGGCTGCTCGTGAGGCCAAGGCTGCCGAGAAGGCAAAGCGTGCCGAGGAGTATGCCAAGAAGGCTGCTGCCCAGGCCGAGAAGGAAGCTGCTGAGGCTGCAAAGGCCGAGGCTGCCGCTGAGGCTGAGGCCGTAGCGGAAGCTACCGAAGCCGCTGCCGCCGAGGTTGCCGCCGAGGACGCCGCTGCAGAGGCTGCTGCTGAATAGCATCTGCTGACTTTATCCAGTCAAAGAACACGCATGGAGATGCGGTCCGGTAACACGGGCCGCATTTTCATTTTGAATGTGTGTTTTACTCCACGGGAAGTGTCGCGCTTGCGTGCGCGTTGCTCCCGCCATTTAAACGGCTTTTCATTTCAGGAACTCGAGTGCGATGCTTTTGCTGCAGTGCCAGTTCCATAAACGTTGTTTATAGATGCAGATTGGTGATTTGTTTCTCGGCCGAGTGCTTCAAGCGGTCTTATTTGCTTGCCGTCGTCGGGTCGGTGCATACAGTGCTGGCGGCATTAAATGTTACGTTTACTAGGCAAAATAATACCTGGTTACTCGCCGAGTTGCTGATACATTTGCCGATTTCTCGCTTATAATCTGAGGTTGGTATATCCGGGATGATTCTGTCGGTTAGTGCAAATCGCCAGTGTGTTTTCGGATGTGCTGCAGGTGAGTTCTGCGGGGGTTCGGAGCGATTTTTTCGAAACAAGATCGTATCCAATCGACGGCTTGATCGTGACGATCATCTATGCAGATGCGCTGCCGAGCAAAGTACTGGGGTTTTGCTATTGGGGTAGTGGCGTCTTGCGGGGGTGGTCGAGCGCTCATGCGCATCGATACAAAGCCGCCGATCGCCTGTGCAGATTATAGGAAGGGAAAAAGAGAGGAGAGCCTATGAGCGAATCAACAGCTACCTTCGGGCTTGTCGACGCGCTTGAGGCGCGCGGCATTTCCAGGCGGAGCTTCCTGAAGTTCTGCGGGTCGCTTGCCGTGGCAGCGGGACTTTCGCAAGCAGCGGCTCCGCGCGTTGCAAACGCGCTCGAAACCAAGCTCGAGAATGCCAAGGACGGTTTGTTCCCCGTCCTGTGGATCGAGGGCGCATCGTGCACCGGCTGCACTGAGTCGTTTGCGCAGATCGAGACCCCCGATGTGGGCAAGGTCGTGCTCGAGCTCATCGCACTGAACTACTCTGACGTTCTGTGCGCAGGCGCCGGCCACTCGCTTGAGGCGGCCAAGGAAGAGACCATTCAGGGCGGCAACTACGTAGTCGTATACGAGGGCGGCATCACTCAGGGCTTCGGCAGCAACACGCTGCGCGTTGCCATGGAGACCGGCGAGGACATTCTCGTCCATGCGGCCGAGAACGCAGCAGCGGTCATCGCGCTGGGTTCGTGCGCCGTCAACGGCGGCTGGATGGCTGCGTACCCCAACTCGGCTGACGCTACGGGTGTTTCCGGTATCCTGAACAAGCATGGTATCGCCACCCCGGTCGTCAACATCCCGGGCTGCCCGGCCAACCCCGAGTGGCTCATGTCGGTGTTGGTGCAGGTGCTCATGCTTGGTGGTGCTGAGGGCCTGGTCGCAGGCGATGTGCCTGCCGTTGTTAGCACGCTGGGCCTGAACGAGGAAGGCAAACCCCAGGGCATCTTCGGAGAGACGATCCACGACAACTGCGAGCGTCGCGGCCATTTCGAGAACGGCGAGTTCGTGTACGAATTCGGCAGCAAGGAAGAGGAACTGGGCTACTGCCTGTACCCGCTCGGCTGCAAGGGCCCGCAGACGAAGGCCAATTGCGGCGTCGTCATGTGGAACAACCGTCGCAGCTGGTGCATCCAGTCCGGCTCCCCGTGTCTGGGCTGCTGCGAGGCCAACCCCAACGATCCCGGCGACAACTGGGTCGAGGCCAACACGCCGTTCTACGAGCGTCATCGCG
>CAMPAJ010000248.1 GCA_946631805.1 uncultured Eggerthellaceae bacterium | reverse complement strand
CCCAGCCCCTGGGGTCGGCATCGGCGCAATCTCCTGCGTTCCAGCCCCCGGTAACGGGATCAGCGCAACCTGCTGAAGCTCAGTTTGCAAATGACCGGCCAGATGCTTTGACCGGCGTTTCGCCCGTCGAGCCAAACCTTACGCCCGAGGGCGATATCGCCGAGGACCCGTCCAACGTCGAGGCGTTGTTGCAAGCGGGTTTTGGAGGCGGCGTTGTATTCAGCGAGGTCGACGAATAAGGTAACATCCAGAGCCAATGCGGTTTCTGCTCCGAAAGATTGGAGGACACCATGGATATGAACGAAGTGATGCAGCAAGCGCAGCGCATGCAGCTCGAGCTTGCCCGTGCGCAGGAAGAGATTCAGGAACTAACGTATACGGCTACGGCTGGTGGCGGCATGGTCGAGGCCACGGCGCTCGGCGATGGCACGCTGCAGAGCATCAGCATCGATCCCGAAGCGGTCGACCCCGACGACGTCGAGATGCTGCAAGACATGGTTCTCGCGGCGGCAAACGCCGCCCTTCGCGGCGTAGCCCAGGCGGGCGAGCAGCGTATGGCATCGGTTACCGGCGGAATTAGCATTCCCGGTCTGTTCTAAGCTCTTTGGGCTGCATGCGTAAGTTCCCGATGGATTGCAGCCCGACTTTTTATGCCCGGCAAAGGGGCTGCTCCCATTGCCGGGTAATAGCGTACAAAGGATTTTCCTATGCAATCTGCCCCTGCACTTCAAAAACTTCTCGATGAGCTGGAGCGGCTTCCGGGAATCGGCGCCAAATCGGCCCAACGCATCGCGTACTGGATGATGAACACCGACGCTGCGACCGTGTTGCGTTTGGCTGATGCGATTACCGAGGTCAAGCAGACTGTTCATTTCTGCCAGCGCTGTTTTAACTACGCGGAAGGCGATGTGTGCGAGATATGCCAGTCGGGCGAACGCGATGCGGGCATAATCTGCGTGGTTAGCGAACCGCGTGACATTGCCGCCATCGAGAGGACTGGCGTTTTCGGCGGCGTGTACCACGTCCTGGGCGGGGAACTATCGCCCATGGAAGGCATCGGCCCCGATGATCTGCACATTGCCGAGCTGCTCAGGCGGCTCTCCTCGGAGGATGTGCACGAGATAATTCTGGCCACCAATCCCAACGTCGAAGGCGAAACGACGGCTGCCTATATCGCACGCCTCGTCAAGCCGCTGGGCATCTCGGTGTCGCGTTTGGCGAGCGGCATGCCCGTCGGGGGAGAGCTTGACTTCGTGGACGAAGTCACGTTGTCGCGCGCCATCGAGGCTCGCAGACTTTTGTAGGGGACGAATACAAGCAAGAAGCCGCCGCATGCCCTGCAGGTATGCGGCGGCTTCCTCTCCAAGAAGACGGTAGGACAAGTCCCCTCCCAGAAACCGAATCCTACGTCGTTGTAAAGGCGCATTTGAGCGGCCCGAAAAACCGCTGACGGAAATTATAGCACCGTTCGCCACAAATGGAAGCATAATTTTGCAACGAATTTTTCCTGCTTTGACCTGGTACGTTGGCTTGCTGATCATTCGGTTGACGCATTGGAGCGCAGATCGGCTTTCCATTGCTCGATGAGCTCGATGAGTTCGTGCTTCGAGTGCACGCCTGTTTTGCGGTAAATGCGCTTCTGATGCGTGTAGACGGTGCTTTCGGCGATGAACAGTTCTTTCGCAATTCTTCGAGCGCTGTAGTTGCGATACGTATAGGCAGCGAGTTCGGCTTCTCGGTCCGAAAGATCGAAATCGTCTGCGAATTGGGCTATTTCGGAAAGATCGAGACCATCCGCGGTTTGGGTGATGGGAGTACCTTTCGATGGGGTGCCTCTCGAAGAGACGCCCTCCGAGGGGGCGTCTCCCGATGGGATGCTTTCCGAAGAGGCACCTGCCGACGGAATCGGCTCGCCGCTTGCCCTCTCGCCCGCAATTGCGGCGGGTTTGCAGAAAAGCGCTGCAACTCCCGAAATAGCGGGGCACGCAATCGAAACGACCGGCGTTTGCCATCCTGCAGCTGCCAGGATGGCAGCGCATACGACGAACAGAATCGCCGCGCTCAGGAGCGAATTGCGTGCCGCACGAACGCGCTCGGCATTGTTTACGCCGTAGTGGGCGAGTAGATGCACGAGCCAGAAAACGACGTGCGTGGCAAAAAACAGCGCTACGAGGGCACTCCCCACCATCAGCGAGATTTCACCGTCCACGACACTCGATAGCTGAGGCGCCAGCAACGCCGTGCCCACCGCCCCCGCAATACCGGTCAACGTAGCTACCCATCGATGCCGCAGCAGCATACGGGCAAGGTAGCCGTGCTGTACGACAAGTGCCAGTACTATTGCGAGGAGCGCGATGGCGTATATGCCCTGGGCGGATAGAGCCGACTCGTTTCCGATGCGGTAATACACGAATATCACGGGGTAAATAAGCCTTTTGTACAAGGCCATGAAAAGAGCCGCCATGCCGATTGCTGAGGCTACGTCGGCGGGCTGCAATTTTGATTTGGGATAAGAGTTAGCATTTACTGACTTTTCCATAGTCATATTGTATAGGGCAGCTAACTTTGAAGCTGTGGCGAAGCTCGTGCAGCGTCCAGCCCTGCATGCCGAGGTCCTTGCTGTGGTTCTTCCACCATGTGCTGAACGAGCCGGGGACGCAGCGCCGCCCGAATTCGTCTGCCTTCAACGAGATCCTGCAGGCCGAGCGCGAGGCCGCGAGCGACGAGGAGGCCATCGCCGGCATCAGGCGCGAGCGCGACAAGATGCGCCAGCGCAACAGCCGACTTTGCAGGAAGTACGGCCTGAAGGGGCGGCGGGAGCGGGGCTGACCCCTTGCGAGACGGTTTCGGCTGCAGTGCAGCTTCGGGTTGCTAAGATTGCGGAGACCGCAGGCAGCCTATAATGCGTATAAGCAGAAGAAGGAACACGCGCCGGCGGAAAAGCCGGGCGAAGCCGGAAGGAGAAAGCCATGGGCGAGGAACTCAGAGAATTTGACCTGGAAATGCTGGAAGACGCAGGGGAGCTGGACCTGGGGCTCGTCGAGCTGTCTGATGAGCAGATGGAGAAAATCTCGGGCGGCCGTGAGGATTGGGAGCTGGTTCACAAGCTTTGTCCAAGCTGCCATCAAAGCTACGTCGCGTTGTTCAAGGTCGATGGCCAGCCTTCCTACGTCTACTGCCCGAACTGCGAATTTCGTTTCGATTACTGAGCAGCGGACCTGACGGAGCCCCGCGGGAAACCGCCGGTTTCCAGCCACTACGAGGTGGACGCAGCCGCTCTCGACGGCGGCGACGCGGCGCTTGGCGATACGGTGGCGGTCATCGACACGTCGCGCGACCCCGAATGGCGCCTGCGCGCCCGCGTGGTCAGGCGCGTGCGCGAGTTCGGCGAGACGGTCGTCGCCCGCGTGACGATCGGGACGGTGCAGCCCGTGGACTACGCGTCGGTGAGCTCGCTTGCCGCCGACGTGGCCACGCTGCGAGACGACGTGACCGGCATCGACAGCAACCTTTCCACGGTTGCCTCGGTGACGGTTGTGGAGAACACCGTGACGACCGCCATAGACGACCTGGAC
>CAMPAJ010000247.1 GCA_946631805.1 uncultured Eggerthellaceae bacterium | reverse complement strand
GCCGTCGTGGTTGAAGTCGAACATCGAACCGAGCATCGGGTGGTTGTTGAAGAAGACGTTACTCATGATGTGCCCTCCACGCTTAATTGGGAACGAGTAAAGGGTAACAGGAAAAAAGAATCCTGGGAGTACACGGCGTTGGACACGTGTCGATGTTTTCGTTACTGTTCAGGCCCCATCGGCCTCCTGAACAGGGCGGACGATCGAGAGGCCAGCGTCTGCAATGCATGATCTCGCGACTATCGCGTCTCCGGTTTCGCATCATTTAAGGAAACGGAAAGGTTCGCGATCGAATCGCGAAAGGTAGCCGCCGTATCTTTGGAGCATGCCAATTCGCGTCAAGCATATTAGGGGGCAAACGATGTGGACCCGCAAAGAACTCAAAGACAAGGCGAGGATCGCCTTCAAGGCGAACTATTGGAAAACCGTGCTCGTGGGGCTCTTGCTCGCCGTGCTCGTAGGCGGGTTCGGCAGCTTCGGATCGGTGCCGAGCGCCGCGACGAGCGGCTCGTTCGACGGCGGCACCCCTTCTTCCGTGCACGTCAGCGCGACCGGGCATGACGGAAACGACGTCGATATCGTGATCGACGACCTCGACGAGAGGCTCAGCATCGACGACGAAGGGACCCATATCCAAATTAACGGCGCACCGGCGGTCGTCACGGGATTCGGGGCGCTCGTGGCATCGTCGATCTTTTTCCTCGCATTCCTCGTCATCCTCGCCGTCGCGCTCGCGTTCGTGGCGTTCGTCCTCAATCCGCTCGAAGTGGGCGCGCAGAGGTTCATGTTGCGCAACCTCAACCAGCCCGCCGAAGTCAAGGAAGTGCCCTACGCATTCGACACCAATTATCGCGAGACCGTCAAGGGCCTGTTCATCCGTGATATGTGCACACTCGCCTGGGGCTTGCTGTTCATCATCCCCGGCATCGTCAAATCGTACGAATACCGCATGATGCCCTACCTGTACGCCGACGACCCAACCATGACCAAGGAGCGCGCGTTCGCCGAAAGCAAGCAGATGATGACGGGCCAGAAATGGAACGCGTTCGTACTCGACCTCTCGTTCATCGGCTGGAACATCCTCTCGGCTCTGACGCTCGGCATCCTGGCGGTCTTCTACGTCAACCCCTACCAGAACCAGACGAACGCCGCCCTGTACGAAAAGCTGCGCTACGGTCTGCCGGCTCCCGCACCCGCAGCGGCAACGCCGCAAGGCTTCGCGCCCAGCGCTGGCGCCCCCTATGGCCAGCAGGCGTACGCTCCCAACAGCCAGGCATCCGTCCAGCCGCCCATCCCGCCGTTTGCCGCCGCAGGTGCCTCTGCTCCCACATGGACCGATGATGAGCAGACGTTCGAAGACGCGATGCCACAGGCGACCGAAGCGATCGGGGCAGAAATCGGCGAGCTCACGCCCAACGCGACCGCTGCCTCAACCGACGAGCTCGCACCCGCGCCCAACGCGCCCGCAGTCGCAACGAGCGAGCCTACGGCCATGGTGGCACCCATACCCGCGCCCGACGCGTCCGCGCCTGCAGCCGCGCCCGATGCGCCCCAGACCCCCGTTGCACCCGACTCGACGGAAGCGTAGTATCACTAGCAACCGAAGCCATGCCTGCGGCGTCCACGCGCCGCAGGCTTTCCGCATCCTGCGAAAGGAACCGCCGTGGCATACAGAATCCTCGTCGCCGACGACGACAAGGACATCCGCAGCGTGCTGCGACTGTACCTGGAAGATGCGGGCTACGAAGTCGCCGAGGCCGCCGACGGCGCGCAGGCGCTCGCAGCCCTCGAGACCCGGGAAATCGATTTGTGCCTGCTCGACATCATGATGCCCGAGCTCGACGGCTACCAGGTGCTCAAGCGCGTGCGCGAAACCGACGACGTCCCCATCATCGTAGTGAGCGCCAAGGGTCAGGACCCCGAGAAGATCCTCGGGCTTAATCTTGGCGCCGACGACTACATGGTCAAGCCGTTCAACCCGCTCGAGGCCGTTGCGCGCGTCAACACGAACATCCGCCGAGCGAAAGGCGCCCTTCCCCAGCAAAAACCGCGACATGCAGCGCCCGTGCTCCGTTGCCGCGACCTGGTGCTCGATTCCGATGCGTGCACGCTTGAGCGCGACGGGCAGCCCATAGAGTTGACCTCGATCGAATACCGCATCATGGCCATGCTCATGGAACATCCCGGGCGCGTGTTCACCAAGCAGCAGATTTACGAATGCGGCTGGGACGAAAGCTACATCGCCGCCGAGAACAGCGTCATGGTCTGCATCAGCAAGCTGCGCTCGAAGCTTTCCGACGACCCGCAGGCCTACATCAAGACCATCCGCGGCCTCGGCTACCGGCTCGAGAGGTAGCGCGACATGGCAAAGAGGAAGAAAGACGCGCTGCCCCCATCCGTAGAAGACCTGGCAACCCAATCGGGCAAGAGCAATCTGGCGTTCTACCTCATAAGCCGCTTCATCATCGTGATGCTGATTGTCACGGCTGCCGAATCGGCAATTGTCTGGCTCGAGAGCATCACGTTCGTGCCCCTGCTCCGCCAGTTCGTCACTACGGCCGGCGATTCGCAATCGCTCGAGACCACATCGGTCGTGGCCCTTATCCGCTGGGCCGCGTCGCTTGTGCAAGCCATGGCACAGGCCGACTATGCGCAGCTCGGAAGTCTCGCAACGCGCTCTGCAGCTGTCGTTATACTTATCGTCATGCTCATCGTGCTGGTCGCCCCCGTGCTTATTGGCGCCATTGTGTTCTCGCGCCTGGTGCTGCGCAAGGTCCGCGATCTCCAAGCGCAGCGCGAGCGTGAACTCGAGCAGATCGAGCAGCAGCGCAACCAGTTCATCACCGATGTTGCGCACGACCTGCGCACGCCAGTCATGGCTATCTCGGGCATGGCACATGCGTTGTCGGACGGGCTGGTGAAAGACGCGGCCATGCACGACGAGTACCTGCGCTCGATTTGCGACAAGTCCGACAAGATGGGCGAGCTGGTGACTTCGGTGTTCGACTACACAAAACTCGGCAGCGGCTCGTTCACCCTGCAGCGGGAAACCGTCGATTTACCGCAGCTGCTGCTGAAAGAGGCGGCCGCGGCGTACACCGACATCGAGGACGCCGGCATGCATTTTTCCGTCCATGTGCCCGAGGACCGCTGCACGGTCGACGCTGACCCGCTGCAGCTCTCGAGGCTCGTCTCGAACCTCATCGCCAACGCGGTGAAGCACAACGGGCCCGGTACCGAGATAGCGTTGATCCTGATGCGCCAGGCGGGTGCGGCCTTCGTCATGGTCGCCGACACCGGCATGCCGTTTGACCAGGATCCAAACGTCCTGTTCCAGCCCTTCACGCAAGGTGACGCTTCGCGTTCATCTGCGAGGGGCGGAAGTGGGCTCGGGCTTTCGATCTGCAAACGCATCGCCGACATGCATGGTTTTGCGCTATCGGTTGCACAGCCATACGGCCGCTTTGCTAAGGCGTTCGTGCTGCAGTGCCGTGTTTTGGACTAGAGCGGGCGTTGAAGATCCGTGCGAGTTTGGACACGAGGCATGTGTGCCCCGAGTGCGGTGTCATCCTACCACCAGC
>CAMPAJ010000246.1 GCA_946631805.1 uncultured Eggerthellaceae bacterium | reverse complement strand
GTGCACATCTCCGACGCGCTGCGAACGTTTGATCTGTTGGGGTTGATCCAAGCCGACACCGGCGAGAACGGCCATGCGTCGACGGACCGCATCGATTTCCCGACGTGCCCCATCTGCGGTCACAGGGGTTGCTTCAGCTTCTACCCTGCGAGCAACTCGTACTACTGCTTCTCCGACGCGCATGCCGGCAACTGCGGGGATGCGCTGGCCTACATCATGGAACGCGACTCGCTCACGTACCCGGAGGCCAAGGAAGTGCTGGGTGGTCTGATTGGCTAGGATCGTAGACGACAGGGACCTCGAGGAGCGAGTGCCCCGACATGTTCAGCTGGTCAACGCTTTGCTGGCGCGCGGAATGGTCATGGCCGGTGGAGCCCCGTGCATCCCGATGGAGGACGGATCATTCGCCTTCGGCTGGGACGCCATGCACAGGGCGATGCTGGCAGCCGATCCGCCGTGCCAGGACCGCACACGCAAGGAGGCGTGCTGCACGCTGAAATACCTGGCGCCACAGCGCCCGATTGCGACGAACCGGTACATCGCCTTCAAGAACGGGATCCTCGACGTGGGCACGGGCGACCTCATCGGTTCGGCCGAATTCGCCGAGATGGGCAAGGGCATAGTCCCTGTGGTGATACCGCACAACTGGAACGAAAATGCCGCGCCCAACGAGGCGGTCGAAGCCCTGCTTGACGGAGTGAGCTGCGGCGAGACGGAGGTACGCGCCAACCTGGAGGAAATCTACGGGTTGTGCATGTCCCGCTTCGCCGACGACCGCGCGTCAGCGGTCTGGCTTTACGGCGAGGGGCAGAACGGCAAATCGACCTTCATCGACTCGATCGTGTGGATGATAGGCGAGCGCAACGCGGCATCACTCATGCTCGACGACTTCACGACCGGCTTCAACATGCAGCTGGCGGTCGGGAAGCTCGCGGTGATAGCGGACGACCAGCCGCCGATGAGCGTGCCGAAAGGCGTCATCGGCGTGGTGAAGAAGATTGTGACCGGCCAGGCGGTACGTGTGGAGCAGAAGGGCAAGGACCCGTACAACACCAAGCTGTTCTGCACCATCATCGCCACGAGCAACGAGCCGCCCACCTTCGGCGACACAAGCCACGGCAGCATGCGCCGCTGGCACCCGGTGCCGTTTAACGCCAACTTCGGCGAGGACGAGAGCGGGCGCGACGTTGAGCTGGCGGAGAAGCTGAGAACCGAGCAAGCTGCTGAATGGATGATTCATCTGGGCATTGAAGGTCTGAGGCGCATCATGGAGAACGAGGGCATGACCGAAACCGAGTATTCACGACGCGCCCTAAAGGAGGCCCAAGAGAACAGCAACTCGGTGTTGGCTTTCTGCTCGGCTCATTCGCGGGAGGAGTTTCTGTTCCTGCCCAATGTCGAGGTGTGGTACTGGCGCTACTGCGATTTCGCAAAGCATGATCTTGGCTGCAGGCCGTTCGAGCAGCACAGGTTCAGTCAGTTCGTGTGCTCGCGCTTCGGTTTCCGTACCGCCAACGACGGGCGCTACAAAGCCGGCGACCCATACTTGGGTGTGGGCGAGCCCGCGCGCATCCACGGCAGGAAGCCGGGCGACAAGTACCGAATGTTCAGGGAGAAGTGAGGGGCATGCGGGGCAGAGAAAAGCGCAAGTGAATAAGCGAACGCCCCTTTGCCCCGCTGCCCCGCGCCAATACTTCTATCTCAAGAAAGAGAAGAGTGGATATGCCAAATCAAGACTTCATGACCTCGCATGCGCGACAAGGGCGCGGGACGCGGGGCAAGGAATCGGAATCAGGCAGCCATCTGAGAAAACGTTGCCCCGAATGGCGCATGCGGCTGCGGGGCGTGAACGAAGGAGACTTTAGCATGGATAACCGTGACGAGATCACTATTCAGGAGAGCATCGCCGACGAGATCACCGAGACGATTAAAGGATGCTACGACATCCTTTTCAACGTGTGCGCTGCTTTCGGTGTGGACTGGAAGCCATATTGTGCGACGCTCATGCGCGACTTGGCGGATCATGTGGAGCTGTAACTATGAAGCCCTGGACTATGAAACAGGAATCGCTTATACGCGAACATTGTCATGAGGGCGTCCGCGCGGTTCAAGAGGCGATAGAACGCGAATGTGGTGTAAGGCGAACGCTGAGGGCTATCGAGGCGCATGCTTCGAGGATTCGCGTTAGCTTGAAGGTGAAACGCACGTGCCCGGAGTGTGGAGCTATCGGTGTGCGCATCAACCGGCAGAGCGGGATGTGCCCGCTATGCACCGAACGCGGGCATGTGGCTGAGGAAGAAGCTTACAACGAGCTTTTACAGCTCGAGGCGGCGGGGTGCGAGGAAGGCCCGGAACTCGAAGAAGCCAGGCGCAAGTACGCGCAGCTGCGACAGGCCAATTCCAGGCTGAGCCGCGAGCATGGATTGCCCAGCAAACGCGCACGTGATGCAGGCTCGACTTTGTGACCACGCAAGACAATGTCTCCGATAGAAAGGAGGCTGTTGTCATGGCTAAACCGAAGATCACACAAGAGCTCGTAGAGCATGCCGCGGAGCTGAAGCGCAACGGCCTCAGCAACGCCGACATCATAGCGGCGCTCGGCATATCCGAGACCACATTCTACCGCTGGCTGCAGAAGCCGACATGCAAGCTGCATCGGGCGTTAAAGGAGTCTCTAAAAAGGGCCGAGGCCGAGTACAAGGGCGAGCTGCTCGAGACCATCAAGGCGACCGCGACGCGTGAGAAGAACCCGCAGTGGACTGCGGCCGCTTGGTTGCTCGAACGGCGCTACCCGGACGAGTTTGCACAGACGACCCGAAAGGGCGACTCAACGACCAACGACGTTCCGCATATCTCGCTGGGCGTCGAGGTCAGGGTAGCGAACGATGGGGATGGCGATGTCTGAGATTAACGCTTCGGAGCTCGTCATTCCCCGTTTTCACGATGTTCTCGGCGATGTGATGGCTCATGGGCACACGAACTATTGGTTGCACGGCGGGCGTGGTTCCACGAAGTCTTCCTTCATTTCGCTTTGCATCGTGCTGCTGATCGTGGCCTTCCCCTTCTCCAACGCGGTGGTGGTGAGGCGCTTCGGAAACACGTTGCGCGATTCCGTCTTCCACCAAGTGATCTGGGCGATTTCTTCACTTGGCCTCGAAGCGTATTTCAAGGCGAAGATTTCTCCCATGGAGATCACGTACATCCCTACCGGGCAGCGCATCGTTTTCAGAGGCGCGGACGACCCTCTGAAGCTGAAGGGCGTCAAGTTCACGAAGGGATACTGCGCGGTGGTTTGGTTCGAGGAGCTGGACCAGTTCGAGGGCATCGAGGCTGTGCGTTCCATTCTCAATTCTCTTCGACGTGGCGGCGATGCCTTCTGGATTTTCTATTCCTACAACCCGCCGAGGACGATGTGGTCTTGGGTGAACGTGGAGTGCCTGGAGCGGAGGAACCGCGCGGACACGCTCGTGCGGCATAGTTCGTATATGGATGTCATCGACGTGCATCCAGACTGGCTGGGCGGGCCTTTCATAGAAGAAGCTGAATACTACCGTGACACGGACGAGCAAGGGTGGCGCTGGGAGTATCTTGGCGAGGGGACCGG
>CAMPAJ010000245.1 GCA_946631805.1 uncultured Eggerthellaceae bacterium | reverse complement strand
CCCGTTGCCGGCTTCGATTAACGTCGAGCTGTCCGACCCGCAGCTCGTGCAAGAGGTCGCGGGCAGCATCGAGGCGAACGAGACGTTCGCCAAGATCGCCGACGAAGACAATCCGGCCGATTCGCTGAAGTACGGCCAGCGCACGGTCGAGCGTCTGTTCTCGGTCACGAACTACGTGCGCTATATCGGCATCGCGCTCATCGCGCTGCTCGTGTTCATCGCGCTCGTGTTCATCAACAACACCATTCGCCTGGCCATCATGGCGCGCCGCAAGGAAATCGCCATCATGCGCCTGGTGGGTGCGAGCAACGGCTTCATCCGCGGGCCCTTCCTCATGGAAGGTGCGCTGCACGCGGTGATCGGCGCTGCGCTCGCCGTGGGTTGCCTCGAGCTGCTGCACCAGCTGGCCTTGCCGAGGCTGCAAGAGTCGCTCGCGTTCCTGCCCATTACGGTGAGCAACGAGATGTTCCTGTACATCTACCTGATCCTGGTCGTCGCCGGCCTGATCATCGGCCTCATCGGTTCGGCACTCGCCATGCGCCGCTACCTGAAGGTCTAAGCGTTCGCGACAAACGAGTTCATGCAAGCGCCCGCCCCGTGCGGGCGCTTGTTATTTGGCGTGTTGGTGGGGACGCGTCAAATGTCTTGTGGTGTTTTGGTCGTATATGACCAATATGCCTTGAGATCGCGGGCGCGTCCCCATGGCATGCCAGAGGGCGAGCTTGCCCGGTTGCGCGCCCGAGAGGCAACGGATTGTGCGAACGGGCTCAGGCTGCGGTAAAATGGCGCCTATGGCAGAACGCGGAAACAACCAACGCATCATAGCGCGCACGCGCAAGCGGCGTGAGCGCAGCATGCGCCTCATTCGGGGTTTCATTGCCGTGCTGCTCATGGCGGCGGCGTTCGCATGCGGATTCATCGTGCGCGGGCATCCATCGTTTCTGCAGTCGCTCGGTTTCCCTTCGTATATAACGGGTCTCACGGAGACGACGTCGACCGACCCCGTAACGTCGGGTAAAGATGTTTTCAGCTCGGTATCGATGCGCGTGAGCGAGGTCGAAGACATCTTGGCCAGCGATAGCCTCGATGAATACGATTTGAGCAAAGCCACAGATTCTATGCTCAACGCGTTTTCGGAAGCATCGAGCGACCCGAACCTGCGCTATTACTCGCCCGAACGCTACACCGAGCTGCTCAACAAGCAAACCGAGACGTATGCCGGTATCGGCGTGCTGTTTTCGGAATATAACGGCCAGGCGTACGTCGTCGATGTATTCGAGAATTCCCAAGCCCAGAGCGAGGGCATCGTCGTGGGCGATTTCGTGGTGTCGATCAATGGGGATAACTCGCAAGTGTGGTCGCGCAGCGAAGTGTCGGCCAAGCTGAGCCAGGCGAAGGGGTCGTCGGTCGTTATCGAGTGGCGCCGCCCCGAGTCGCTCGAAGCCGAAGGCGGCGAGAAGTTCACGACGACGCTCGAGTGCGCCGACTATAAGGCGACGAACGTGACGAGCGAGTACGACGAGGAACGCACGGTCGGCTACGTGAAGGTGAAGCAGCTCACGCAGAACGCCACCTCGCTCGTGCAGAAGGCGGTGAACGACCTCGCGAGCCAGGGTGCCCGCGCGTTCGTTCTCGATTTGCGCGATAACCCCGGCGGCTACCTGAGCCAAGCCGTGGGCATCGCGAGCCTGTTCATGAGCAGCGGTAACGTGGTCGAGGTGCGCACGGTCGACGGCAAGTCGGCAAAGACGGCGTCGGGCCAGCCGATTTCGCAGGATCCGCTTGTCGTCTTAACCAACAAGAACACATCTTCCGCCGCCGAGGTCGTGGCGGCTGCCCTGAAGGAAAGCCAGCGGGCCACCCTCGTGGGCGCGAACACCAAGGGCCAGGGCTCGGTGCAGGTGCTGCACGAGCTCAGTTTCGGCGGCGCCATGCGCTACACAGCCGCCTACTATCTAACGCCTGAAGGCCACGACATCGATCAAGTGGGCGTGACCCCCAATGTTGAACTCAACAACACGGGCGAAGGCGACTCCCAGCGCGACTACGCCGTAGAATACGCCGCATCCATGATTGTCGCCGAGTAACCATGTGGGGGCTGCCCCCACATGGCTCAAAGGGGCTTCGTATAACCCATTTGGGGACTGCCCTCACATGGCTCTACCGAGTTTTGATCATGCCAGGCGGAAGCGCAGCTGGCGGGTGCGGCGGTCGGCTTCGACGAGACGCACGGCAATGTGGTGGCCCAAGCGGTACTGCTTTCCCGTATCGGAGCCGGTGACTAAATGGCGCACGGGGTCGAGTATGAAGTACTCGTTGCCCAGGTCTTGCATTTCCACGACGCCTTCGGCCGTGTTGTCGAGGCGCACGAACAAGCCGAACGTGGCCACGCCGGCGATGAGCGCCGAGAATTTCTCGCCGATGTGCGTTTCCATGAGTTCGACGAGCTTGGCTTCCTGAGATTCGCGGGCGGCGCGCTCGGCGACGCGCTCCATTTCGGAAGAATGCTCTGCGAGCCAGGGAAGGTTCGACACCTCCTGGTCGAACTTCTCGGGACGCCCGAACAGGTGGGCCTTCACCATGCGATGCACGACCAGGTCGGGGTAACGCCTGATGGGCGATGTGAAATGCGCGTAAGCCTCGCTTGCGAGCCCGTAATGCATGGCGAGCTGCGGGCTGTACACGGCGCGTTTCATCGAGCGCAAGACGAGCGTGGAAACGAGCGTGCCCTCGGGGCGGCCAGCTGCTGCAGCCAGAACTTTCTGCACTTCATGCGGGTTGCCGGCAATGAAAAGCGGTTCGCTCACGCGGCTGAACCAGGGGAATTCCTGCAACACGGGAACGAGGCCTTCCAGCGCGTCGCGACCCGGTTGCTCGTGAACGCGGTACAGGCACGGGTACGCCGCATCGCGCAGGTAGCGCGCCACCGCCTCGTTGGCCATGATCATGGCCTCTTCGATGAGCTGCGTCGCCTGCGTCTTCTCGCGCAGGTCAACGCCTATGGGATAGCCTTCGTCATCGAGGCGCACCTTGGCTTCGACGGTGTCGAAGTCGAGGCCACCCGCTTTCTCGCGTCGACGCTGGCGCTGCTCTGCAATGCGCGAGAGCGCGCGCACGCGCTGCACCAGGCCATTATCCAGGCTGTCGTCGAACGCCGCCGGCAATTCGTGAGCGGCAGATGTGCCCTGCGCATCGGGGGCGTCGAGCATCAGCTGCGCCTCATCGTACGTGAGGCGCGCCCGCGAGCGAATGAGCGCAGGGAACACGTCGGCGGCAACGACTTCCCCCGCGCCGTCTATGAAAAGGTCGACGGTCATCGTTCGGCGGTCCTCGTTGGGTTTCAGCGAGCACACGTCGTTCGACAGCGCTTCGGGCAGCATGGGAATCACGCGGTCGACCAGGTAGACGCTCGTGGCACGGCGTCGCGCGTCCAGGTCGACGGAACTGCCCCATTCCACGTAATGCGACACGTCGGCGATATGCACGCCCACGCGCCAACGAACACCCGGCTTGCCGTCGAGCGATGCGGGCTCGATCGAGACGGCGTCGTCGAAATCGCGGGCGTCGGCGGGGTCGGTGGTGAGCACGAAGCGCCCGCGCAAGTCGCGGTAACCCGCAGCAAGGGCGCCTTCGGCGTCGACCCGCGCCTGC
>CAMPAJ010000244.1 GCA_946631805.1 uncultured Eggerthellaceae bacterium | reverse complement strand
CGACTTCGAGACCACCTGGATCAACGTCGTCACAGCCACGATGCTCAACGGCGGCAAGATCCCGATGTACATGGAGAACGACCGCGATGCGCTCATGCTCGCGATTCGCACGTGCAACGGCATCGACTTCGCCAAGCCGCGCATCGTGCACGTGCTCGACACGCTGCACCTCGACGAGATCGCGCTTTCCGAAACCTACCTCGACACCATCGCCAGCATCCCCGAAATCGAAGTGCTGAGCGACCCGTACGAGCTGAAGTTCGACGCCGAAGGGTTCTTGCTCACCGATTGGTAATGCAAAGACGGACCAAAGAGCGCTGGAGCGTGCGCAAGTTCGCACCCGAGCAGATCAGCGACGAGCGCGTCATGCGTGCAGCATTCGGGATTCCCGACACGTGGAAGATAGTCGCGTTGATGCCGATGGGGTACCCCGCCGACAATGCGCGCCCCTCCAACTGGCATTTCAAGCGCAAGAGCAACGAAGAGCTGTACCGGTTCCTGTAACCGAGGAGCTGTACCTGCTCCCGTGACCGAGGAGCCGCGCAGGTTCCCGTAACCGAGGAGCTGTACCGGTTCCTGTAAGCGAGTATCATAGGGCGCGTACCGTACAACCGATAAAGCTGCTCAAGGCGGAACACGTATGAGCGAAAAAGACAAAATGCTCGGGCATCTGCTGTACGACGCAACAGATGCCCAGCTCGAGCAGGAACGCATGCGCGCCCGAGAGCTCTGCTTCGACTTCAACAACACGCGTCCTTCGGATGTCGAACGGCAAACGCAGCTCATGACGCAACTGCTCGGACAAACCCACGGGGCTTTCACCATCATCGCGCCGTTCCAGTGCGACTACGGCTACAACATCGAAATCGGCTCGGACTTTTATGCGAACTTCAACACCGTGATGCTCGACGGCGCCAAAATCACGTTCGGCGACAACGTTTTCGTGGGACCAAACTGCGGTTTCTACACGGCAGGCCACCCCATCGACGCAAAAAAGCGCAATGCCAAGCTGGAATACGCGCACCCGATAACCATTGGCGACGACGTGTGGATCGGCGCAGGCGTGCATGTGCTACCTGGCGTCACGATTGGCAGCAACGTCGTCATCGGCGCCGGCAGCGTCGTCGTTCACGACATCCCCAACAACTCTCTTGCAGTAGGCAACCCTTGCCACGTGATCAGGGAAATCGCACAAGACGCCCCCGCGTGAACAGACAATATGCCCATCGTGAGACGGGGCAGCGCTTGCGTTCGCCCTTCTGGAGCTGGGAGATAACGTAATCTTTGGCCATGGTGTAAAATCCAATCTACGTGTGTGACAGCGTTATACGCTGCCACATGCCTGAGGGTGAATGAGATTCTTAATAGCGGTAGTTCTGGTGGCGGCTCTGGCGAGGACATTGACGACCTTGCGAGCCGAACGATGTTTTCAGGCCCCCTCACTCCGCGAGGGTTCAGCCCGTTGCCGAAGAACCCCCTGGTCTCTTCCTTCTTCTCCGCCATCGGGCTTGCCGAGGAGCTGGGGAGCGGCACGAGAACCCTCTTCAAGTACTCACGCGCTACTCGGGTAAGGAGCCCGAGCTCGTGGAAGGGACCGTGTTCACCGCGATGGTGCCGCTGTACCGCCCGTCCGGAGCACCGCCGGTCGAAACCTCCGGGAGGGCTTCTGCCGGCTGTTAACCGCCTTGGGCCGATTTCGTCCGCAATTCCGCATCGGCCTTACCACATGCCTCTTCATAGTTGGTGGTCTGGCTGACAGCTTTTTTCGCCGAATGCCGGCGATCCCGACACGCGGCAAAGCTCCGAAGCCGCTACAATCGAATCGCAACGAAACGGAGGGCTTTTGTCAGGAAATACGAGCATATCGACCATTGAGCTCTGGGGAAGGCTCTTCGAATCGCCTTCCATCGGGTCTTTTCTAGACGAGCACTCTGGCATAGAGCTGCCAGCTTTTTCCGATTACATCGCATGGCTCGCAAACGATCGCGACATGAAGCACGAAGCCGTCATCACGCGCTCGGGAATCGAGCGTTCCTACGGACATAGGCTGTTCAACGGTACGCGAAACCCTTCCCGCGATACGGTGCTGCAGATCGCGTTCGGGTTCGGGCTCGACTGCGACGGCGCGCAGCAGCTTCTGAAAGTGGCCGGCATGAGCCCGTTGCATCCCAAGGTCAAGCGGGACGCCGTGGTGGCCTACTGCCTGCACAACGGGCGCTCCCTCATGGACGCGCAGGAGCTGCTCTACGAGTACGCCCTGCCGTTGCTCGGAGGCGCCAAGCATGAGTGAGCCCGCCTTTCATGGAACCGACGAGCTGCTCGACGCAATCAACGTCGCCTACGCCGACGACTGGCCCGCCGGGTTCTCTAGCACCTATGCCGTGATGGAGTGTCTGGGCGAAGGGCGGGGCTGCGACACGTTCCTCGCCCAGGACGCAGATGGCGAACAGTACGTTGCCAAGCGCTACGACAAGGCGGTATGGAGCATCGACCCGTCCGACGACATCCTAGAGGAACTCGACCACCCAGCACTGCCGCGTCACGTAGCGAGCTTCGAGGACGAGGACAGCACCGTCATCGTGCGCACCTACATCGAGGGATCGTCCCTCGAACGCTATGCGCGCAAGAACGATCTTGGCGAGCAGGAAATCGCGCGCCTCGTTGCCGAGCTCTGCGACGTCCTGGCCTACCTTCACCACCGCCCCGAGCCGATCATCCATCGCGACATAAAGCCCGAGAACGTCATCGTGCGGCCGGACGGGTCGGTCGCGCTCATCGACTTCGACATCGCGCGCACGTACCGCGAAGGCGGCGAGGCCGACACGGTGTTCTTCGGCACGCGGGCCTACGCAGCGCCCGAGCAGTACGGATTTGCGCAGACCGACGCGCGCGCCGACATCTACTCGCTCGGCGTGCTGCTGCGCCGCCTGCTCACCGGGAGCCCCCGCGAGAACAAAAACGTCCGCGTGTACCGTCCACTCGAGAAGGTCATCGCCAAGTGCACGGCCTTCGATCCGAAAGACCGCTACGCAGACGTCGGCCAAGTGAAGAGGGCGCTGCTTTCGGCGAACCCGAAGAGTCGGGGGCTGCGGATAGCCGGGCTGGCGGTGGTCGCGGTGCTGGCCGTTGCGCTTTCGGCATTCGCGGGACTCCAGATCTACAAGGCCGTCACATGGTCGCCCTTCAATAGCGATGCGATTCCTGCCGTGCTCAACGACGAGGACCGCATTGCCGACGCAGTGGGCTTCATGCAGGACAAATACGACACGCACCTGTTCGACAATGCCAACGATACGGCGACGATAGGGTTGTTGAGGCAGACGCTCATCGAATGCTACGGGCTCGACCGCGATTACGTGTACGGCGCGCAAAAGGAGGGCCTGCCCGGCGAGAGCGATGAGTTCTTCATGCCCTGGGGATGGGACGACGGCCAGACCGTGCGCAAGGAGACCGCGGTCTATGCTGCCGTGAAGGCGCACGATCCCGCGCTCGTGGCCGAGGACCAGTGGACAAAGCTGCCCGACGATAACGGCGAGTACCCCGGCGCCCGCGTGGCCCTGATGTTCGCAGAGGAAGCCGGGATACTCACCGGCGCCAATCAGCCCTACGACATCTCTGTCGGGGAGCTGGCCCTCATCTTCGCCAACGCCGACC
>CAMPAJ010000243.1 GCA_946631805.1 uncultured Eggerthellaceae bacterium | reverse complement strand
ACGACTTGCGATGCGAGGTCGCCTGCTGGGTAATCGCGCACATACGTGCCGTCTTCGGCCTCGACGCTTTGGGCCAGGAGCGTGCCGTCGTACGTGGAAATGCTGCCGCGCTTGATGGCCGCCTGCTTCGCGGTGGTGTGGTTGTTGCCGGGCATGTTTTGGTAATCTTTGGCCTGCACGACCATGATGAGCGTCAAATTGGCTACGAGCAGCGCGAACGCGACCGAAAGAATGACGATGCCCGCAGTGAGGCGCTTGCCGAGCGACACGCGCCCGAGCACGCTGTTGACGTTGAGCGCATCGGTGACGCTCGTCATCTCGTGGCCGACGCCGGTTCCCTCGTCGCCGCAGCGCAACAGCAGCCCGATGGCGATGAAGCTCGAAAGCAGCGACGACCCGCCCTGGCTGATGAAAGGCAACGTGATGCCCGTCAGCGGTATGACGCGCGTGACGCCGCCCACGATGATGAACGCCTGCAGGCAGATCGTGGTCGTGAGGCCCGCCGAGACGAGCGAGCTAAAATCGCTCTTCGCGCGCGCAGCCGTGACGTAGCCGCGGATGGCGAAGCTCAAATACAGCAGCAGCACGCCGGCTGCGCCGAGCAGGCCGCATTCCTCGGCTATGGCGGCAAATATGTAGTCGCTCTCGACAAATGGGATGAGGTCGGCCTGGCCGCGTCCGATGCCCACGCCGAACAGGTCGCCGTCTGCTATGGAGTATATGCCCTGCACCATCTGGTAACCCGCATCCTGCGGGTCGGCGAAGGGGTCGAGCCAGTTGGCGACGCGCGTTTGCACGTGGTCGAACAGCATGTAGGCGCCAGCGATGCCCAAGAGCATGAGCAAGAAGCCGGTTATCAGGTAGAACTTCTTGCCCGTTGCGACGTAGAGCATGACCAGGAACACGAAGAAGAACACGAGCGCGCTGCCCAGGTCCTTTTCGAACGCGACGATGAGCAGGGCTACGACCCACATGATGATGAGCGGGGCGAGCGTGCGCAGGTCGGGAAGCCTGAACGGCCCAAGCCGCCACGTGAACACCGAGAGCATCTCGCGGTTGACGGCCAGATAGCCGCCGACGGCGAGGACGATGACGACTTTGGCGAGCTCGCCGGGTTGGAACGACAAGGTGCCAATCGAGAGCCAGATGCGGCTGCCGTAGTTCTCGGTGCCGATGACGGGCAGCAAGGGCGAGAGCAGCAGCACGAAGCCGAACAGCATGAGCGTGTACTTGTAGTTGGCCAATAGGTCGAGCTTGCGCGACGCGGCGAGGGTCAGCACCATCGCCGCTACGCTTAAGAATAGCCATATAACCTGGTTAACGGCAAGGTTTGGCGCAAGGCGCGTAACAAAGCCGATGCCGATTCCCGACAGCGCGAACGCGATGGGGAGTATGGCGGGGTCGGCGTCGGGCGCGAGGAAACGCGTTGCGAAGTGCGCGATGATGAACGAGCCGAACAGGCCCAGCGGCACGCCGAGCGTGGTCAGGCCAAGCTGCTCGCCCTTGTTGAGCGCGAGCATCGCGAACAGCAGTATGACGATAGGCGCCGCTATGCACAGCAGCACAAGCTCTAGATTGCGCCGCGTCATTCTTCCAGCTCCTCGTCGGTTTCGGCTGCTTCGGCATCGCCTGCGGTGGCGTCGGCGCTTTGGGCCGAGGCGCTTGCGCTACTTGAAGGCGATGCGGCTGAGCTCTGTGCTTTCTTGGCCTCCTCGATGTCTTTCCTGTAGTCCGAGATGAGCGCTAGGGCCTCGTCCACGCTGTTGACGCGCATGCCCTTTTGGCTTCGGATGCTCTCGGCCGCGCTCGGCGGCAGTTCGTCGACCTTGATGTCGGTTTGCTCGACGAGCTCGGAGTACGAGAATCCCAGGACCTCGCCCGGCACGCCGCGGTACACGGCGACGGTGCCGTCCAGGCTTTCGGCCAGGTATGCGGTATGGTGCAGGTACGTGTAGCCGCCCCACGCGGCGCCGCCGATGCAGGCGGCGAGCAGGAGCATGAGGATGATTGCCGTGAGCCTCGTTCGCACGGCGAGCCGCTTGCGTGCGCGCTTGCTGTTGCCCTCGACGTTGGCTATGACCACGGTAACGTTGTCGAGCCCACCCGCCACGAGCGCGCCGCTCACAAGGGTGCTCGCGCAGCGTTGCGGGTCGGGTATGCGGTTCATGACAGCTTGGATTTCGTCGTCTTCCAGCATGGATGACAAGCCGTCGGAGCAGAGTAGCAGGCGGTCGCCTTCCTCGACGTTGATCTCGTAAAGGTCGGGGACGGTGTTGGGGTCGTTGCCCAGGGCGCGGGTGATGACCGACCTGCTGGGATGGGTGCGCGCTTCCTCGGGCGTGATCTGTCCCGCCTCGATCATATTGGCCATAAGGCTGTGATCGCGGGTGAGCTGCGTGAGCACGCCGCTGTGCAGCAGGTATGCGCGCGAGTCGCCGACCTGGGCGATGACGAGGCGGTTTCCCTGCAAGATTGCGGCCGTGCACGTCGTGCCCATGCCCTCGCGGCCTTCGCCGATGAGCGCTGCGTTAATGATGTCGCGGTTTGCCTGCTCGACCGCCTTGCCCAGCGCTTCGGCATCGGCGTCTTGGGGAGCGAGCTCCGCGATGGTGTGGACGGCGATTTCGGAGGCGACTTCTCCTGCGGCGTGCCCGCCCATTCCGTCGGCGACGACGAACAGGGGCGGTTGCACGACGAGGGAATCCTCGTTCTGTTCGCGCACGCAACCTATATCGGTGCGGCTGCCGAACGACGAAGCCACTGCAGCTTCGATGCCGCCGTTTTCTTGACGTGAATCGAAACTCGCCATTTAGCTATGCCTCACTCGGATTTCGACGTCGCCGATGGCGACGACGTCTCCGTCGTTGAGGGCGACGGGGTTCGTTACGCTCATGTTGTTGACCATTGTGCCGTTCGTGGAGCCCAAGTCCTCGACAAACAGGTTTTGGCCCATAAGCGAAAAACGCGCATGGCGGGCCGAAACGTAGCTTGCGCCTACGACGATATCTGCAGATGGCGAGCGGCCAACGATAACGGGGCCGCGCACCGCGATGGAAACGCCGCGAAGCTCTTTCGGGCCCTTCTCGACCGAAAGATTCCACGTACGTTCTTTTTTACGCTGGCCGCTTACCAGGCCGATTCCCGTGCGCATGATGGCGAACAGGAATAGGTAGAGCAGCGCCACGAACAATAGTCGTCCGATGAGCAAAACGACGTCGATCACAAAAGCCTCCCAGGGATAGATGCAGCCGAGCGTGGGAAGAGCCCGGCTGCGAAGTTAGTTGGCCAGGGCAAATCGATATTCGGTCTTGCCGATGGTGATGGTGTCGCCAGGGTACAGCGGCTGAGATGCCACGGAAATGCCGTTGACGCGCGTGCCGTTCATCGATCCGAGGTCGGTGATGACCCAAAGGCCGCGTGCGTTAAGGCGCAATTCGGCATGCTTGCGGCTCGCGTTGATGTCCTGCACGATAATATCGTTGCCCGATTCGCGCCCGATGGTTACGCAAGAGCCTGCAAGGTCGTATACGCGCTGGTAGGCGGTGTCGATCAAGCGGGCGCGGACGGCGCGGTGGTCGGGGGCGGCGGCGCCGGACTGGCCGGGCGTGAAAGCCACCGTGTTGGCGGGTTGGACCTGAGCGGGCGCGTCCCCATACGACGCTGCGGCGGCCGCA
>CAMPAJ010000242.1 GCA_946631805.1 uncultured Eggerthellaceae bacterium | reverse complement strand
CTCTCTCGCGGCCGACGTCACGGCGCTGCAAAGCTACGTTGCCAGCATCGACGGCAACCTGACCACGGCGGCGTCTGTGATGGTCGTGGAGAAGATCCTTACGACTGTGATTGACGACATTGATGAGCTCGCAAGGCTCGACTTTTGAGCCCGCGTCGCTCCCTAAATGATCCTGGTGTTATACGACGGGTCGATCCTGGTGAAATCATCAGGCGGAGCAGACGGAATCGGGTCGCCGCAGTAAGGGCAGTTGCTCATGCCGACATCGACGGGCATGCCGCACGTCTGGCAGCAGACATGGTTGCCGTCGTCGCAATCACGCGTTGGCGCACTTGGCCTGAAGCACATGGTTCCCACCTCGCCTCTCTGGGTTCGCACCTCGCCGGAATCGGCTTCACGTTAATTATACGACATGCGCTCATAAATCGTCCCATCGCGTTTGTGGCCACGCTCTAGCATTGGGCGAAAAGACGAAAGGAATTATGCACGATGCTCTACGTCTACGGACTGCACTACCTGGCATGGGACGCCCACGGCGAGCGCTTCGGCGGCATCCTCGTCGTCTCGCTCACCGGGGCGGGCACGGGATCTCGCACGCCGTTCTTCCAAATTTCGGACTATTTGCTTGGCAGCTGAAGTCTACGTGGTATCCGCCATCGCAAGGGCGCGGCGTAAGCGCACCTGGATTGTTCTAAAAGCTTTTTCGAAAACTGTTCCTAGCTTGCGAGCGTAGCCTCGAAACCCGCTTCCGTCACTGCCGCCACAAGAGCTTCAACTTCGAACCCATGGCCTTCCACCACGGCCGACTCGTCTGCGAGCGTCACCGTAGCACCCGTTACGCCCTCGACGCCCTCGAGCGCCTCCGTCACGCGAGCGACGCACTTCTCGCAGTGCATGCCCTTCACGTCAAGCTTCACCGTTTCCTTCTTGCTGAACAAGCTCATCGCTTCATCCTCCACGTTCAAATCTATCATTTTGCATGCTACGGACGCGCCTACCTTTCGGTACCGCAGCTCTGGTTGAGTATACCAAGCACAAGCCAAACTCCACTACCCCACCGCGCCCGACATCCACTTGGGCTTCCACGTGCGCAACCGCAACGCGTTCGTCACGACGAAGATGCTGCTCAAGCTCATCGCTGCCGCCGCGATATCGGGCGTGAGCGTTATGCCGAGCGGCACGAGCGCGCCCGCGGCCACAGGAATGCAGATCACGTTGTAGAACAGCGCCCAGAACAGGTTCTGCTTGATGTTGCGCATGGTCGCGCGCGACAGCTGGATGCCCGCGGCAACATCCATCAAATCGTTGCGCACGAGAACCATGTCGGCGCTTTCGATGGCAACGTCGGTTCCCGCGCCGATGGCGATGCCCACGTCCGCACGTGCAAGCGCCGGTGCATCGTTAACCCCGTCACCGACCATGGCCACCTTGCCGCCAGCCGCGAGCTCGCGGACCTTGGCGTCCTTGCCGTCGGGCAGCACGCCGGCAACGACCGCGTCCACGCCCACCTGCTCTTGAATGGCTGCTGCCGTGCGCTCGTTGTCGCCGGTGAGCATCACGGTGCGAATGCCGAGCGCGCGCATCTCTCGCACAGCTTGCGCGCTCGTTGGCTTGATGTTGTCGGCAATGCCTATGAGCCCCAAAAGCTGTCCGCCCCAGGCGAAGAACAGCGGCGTCTTGCCTTGGCGCGCCAGCTCGTCGGCGCGCTGCTCGAGCGCCCCGAGCTCCACGCTCGCCTCGCGCATCATCAGCGCGTTGCCTGCGAGCGCCTCGGCGCCTTCGGTCACGCCCGAAAGGCCGCGGCCCGGCACTTGCTTAAAGTCTTTCACGGGCAACTGGTCGCTGCCCTGCTCCTCTGCATACGCGCAAATCGCCCGCGCTAGCGGATGCTCGCTCTTTTTCTCCATGCCATATGCCAGCATGAGCAGGTCGCCGACCTCCATGCCTTCTGCAGGTATGACGTCGGTGACTTCGGGCACGCCCTTCGTAATGGTGCCCGTCTTGTCCAGCACGACGGTCGCGATGTCGTGCGCATTCTCGAGCGCCTCGGCGCTCTTGATCAGAATGCCCTGCTTGGCGCCCCGTCCCGTGCCGACCATGATGGCCGTCGGCGTCGCGAGGCCCAGCGCGCAGGGGCAGCTGATGACGAGCACCGATATCCCATGTACAACGGCCTTTGAAACATCCATGCCGCTTATGACGAGCCAGACGACGAACACGACGACGGCGATGGCGATGACGACGGGCACGAACACCGAGCTGATGCGGTCGGCCAAGCGCTGAATCGGCGCCTTCGAGCTCGTTGCATCGTCGACAAGCCGAATAATGTGTGCAAGCGCCGTATCGTCCCCGACGCGCAGGGCGCGCATCTTGAAGTATCCAGACGTGTTGACGGTCGCGCCCGTAACCTCGTCGCCTGCCGCTTTGTCGACCGGCACGCTTTCGCCCGTGAGAGCCGACTCATCCACGACGCCCGTGCCATCGACGATCACACCATCGACGGGAATGCCCTGGCCAGCGCGGACAACCAGGATGTCGCCCACCTGTACGCGCTCGACCGGCACTTCGGTCTCGGCGCCGTCATCGCCGACGAGCGTCGCCGTCTTGGGCGCCAGATCCATGAGCGACGTGATGGCGTCGGTCGTGCGGCCCTTCGAGCGAGCCTCGAAGTATTTGCCGAGCGTAATGAGCGTGAGGATCATGCCCGCGCCTTCGAAATACAAGTCCATCGCCGCGGCATGCGCTGCATGCAGGTCCCCCGCTCCAAGCGCAATGCCAATGCGGTACAACCCCGCGATGCTGTAGAGCATCGACGCCGTAGCGCCGAGCGCCACGAGCGTGTCCATGTTCGGGGAACGGTGCACAAGCCCTTTAAAGCCGTTGCGGAAGAACTTGAAGTTCACGAACACGATAGGCGCGGTCAGCAGAAACTGCGTGAGCGCAAGCGTCATCGAGTTTTCGGGTCCGAGGAAACACGCTGGCAGAGGCCATCCCCACATATGTCCCATATCCAGGTAGAACAGCGGAATGCAGAATATGAAGCTCACGATAAGGCGCATGCGCACCGTCTTGGCTTCCTTTGCGGCGAGGTTCTCGGAGCGCGACGTTGCACCCCCAACCGCAGCGGCGCCTCCGGCTGCGGCCGCGCCCGCTTGCCCTTCCATGCGCGGGAAAGCCCCGTACCCGGCAGCATCCACGGCCGCGCCGATGGCGCTTATCGTTTCGGGCGCGCCGTCGTATTCGACCTCCATGCTGTTCTTCAACAGGTTGACGACCGCCTTCTGAACGCCAGGAACTTCGGACGTGACCTTTTCCACACGCGTAGAGCACGCAGCGCAGGTCATGCCCGTCACGTCGAATCGTTGCGTTGCCATTACCGTCCCCCGAACTTCCGGATGAGGTCCATCGCCTCATCAATTACGTCCTCGTTGCCATCGCGCACCTGCTCGACGACACATGTATGCAGATGGTTCTCCAGCAAAAGCTCGCTCACCCGGTGCACGGCCCGCTCTGCAGCAGCAAGCTGCAGCAGCACGTCGCCGCAGTAGCGGTTATCGTCGATCATCGCCTTCACGCCACCCAGCTGACCGATAGCCCGGTTGAGCCTGCGTTGCAGGTTAGCCTGGAACTCCTCGTCGCGCGGCGTGTTCTTGTGCCGGCAATTGCAACCGTCCA
>CAMPAJ010000241.1 GCA_946631805.1 uncultured Eggerthellaceae bacterium | reverse complement strand
ATGGCGTTTTCGACGAGGCTACGGCCGAGGCGGTGCGGGCGTTCCGCTCGAAGGTTGGCTTGGAGCCCGGCGGGAAAGTTGACGAGAAAGCCTGGTCGGCGCTTGTCGACGCCTCGTACAGCCTCGGTGACCGCACGTTGTATTTGCGCATGCCGTATTTCCACGGGCATGACGTGCTGGAGCTGCAGCAGGCGCTCGGCGCGCTCGGGTTCCCCACGGGTGCCGAGGACGGCATCTTCGGAGCGTTCACCGAAGACGCGGTGCGCAAGTTCCAACGCAACATGGGCCTGCCGTCCGATGGCATCGTCGGCGCGTACACGTTTGCGACCATCCGCAATCTTGCCCATTCATGGCAGGGGAAGAAACCCCTGACCGTGTCGATGAACTTGGGCTTCGCCCGTGCTTCCGACGTGCTGGAAAAGAACGCCCTTGTTCTATTCGGTACCGATGGTTTTACGCGGGGCGTGGCTTCGCGCATGTCGAATCTTGGCTTGGCGACCAACCCCTCGTCCAAAATCCTGAGCGCCGATTCGCTGCTGGTCAAGCCCGATGCATCTATGCTGCTGATGCAGCTCGTGCTGCCGGGTGAGGAAGTAGCGTTCGACCATATTCCGCGCGTGAGCTTCGAACCGGACGATACGCTGGCCCTTCGCATGGCGCCTGCCATCAATGCCGCGTACCGCAAGTCTAATCCGCGCATGGTCGTGGAGCTTCCCGGAACGTCGTGGGAAGATGCGGGCGAGGCTCGTTCCATGCAGCACTACGCCATCACGTTGCTCGATGCGCTGTGCGGCGCGCTGGAACGCCGCTAGCTTCCGTACGCAGAATAACGGTGGTTTTGCACGGTGCTCGCCGTGCGGTGCCTTTATTGGCTAAGACAGCTGGAACTACCAGCAATATAGTGGCAGTAATTGCCGGTGCCCCATGTTGGGGCTGACGAAGATATAGAAAGGTCAAGAGTGGCGTTTCTTCTTGGTTGCGAAAAGGTGGGCATCGATTTCCCATCCAAAACGGTGTTCGACGAGATATCGCTGGGCGTGGACGACGGGGCGCGCATAGGCATCGTCGGGCGCAATGGGGATGGCAAATCTACGCTGGTTAACGTGCTCGCCGGTTTGACGGAACCCGATCGGGGGCGCGTGATTCGCACGAACGGCGTGACGGTCGGCGTGCTCGGCCAGCGCGACGAGCTGGCAGACGATGCGACCGTCGGCGTCAGCATCGTGGGCGATGTGCCCGAGTACGAGTGGGCCTCGGACGCGCGCACACGCTCGATCATCGCGGGCATTGCGGGGGACATCCCTTGGGAAGCGCCCGTTGGCACGTTATCGGGCGGGCAACGCCGTCGCGTGGATTTGGCCCGCTTGCTCGTAGGCGATTACGATGTGCTCATGCTCGACGAGCCTACGAACCACCTGGATGTTCGCGCCATTAACTGGCTTGCCCAGCACCTGAAGACACGCTGGCGCGACGGTCAGGGCGCGCTGCTGGTCGTTACGCACGACCGCTGGTTCCTCGACGAAGTGTGCACGGCCATGTGGGAAGTACACGATAGGCGCATCGAGCCGTTCGAGGGCGGTTTCTCGGCTTACATCATGCAGCGCGTCGAGCGCGAGCGGGTTGCGCGCGTGACCGAGGAGCGGCGGCAGAACAAGCTGCGTCGCGAGCTGGCCTGGCTTTCCCGCGGGGCCCAAGCGCGTTCGACCAAGCAGAAATTTCGCATCAAAGCTGCCCAGGAGCTCATAGCCGACGTTCCGCCGCTGCGCAACGAGCTCGAGCTCAAGCGCATGGCCATCGCGCGTTTGGGCAAGCAGGTCGTGGACGTCAAGAACGTCTCGGTCGGGTACCCGCACGCAGGATCCGATGATACGAACTGGGTGCTGCGGGATGTGGAATGGCTCATAGGGCCAGGTGATCGCATAGGAATCGTCGGCGAGAACGGCGCGGGAAAAACCACGCTCCTCAACGTGATACAGCAAAAGTTGCGCCCCACCAAGGGGTATGTGAAAGTTGGGAAAACGGTCAAGTTCGCCGTGCTCTCGCAGAACCTTGACGAGCTGACGGCCGCCGGCGACGATCGCGTGCGTCAAGTCGTCGGGCGTTTTGGGCATGCGGTTATGCTGGACGGACGCGACCAAACGCCCAAGCAGCTGCTGGAGCGCCTTGGTTTTACGAATGCGGACATGAACGAGCCCGTAAGCGACCTGTCGGGTGGTCAGAAGCGTCGGCTGGCACTCATGCTCATCCTGTTGGAAGAGCCCAACGTGCTGATTTTGGACGAGCCCGGAAACGATTTGGACGTAGATATGCTTGCCGCTGTGGAGGACTTGCTTGACGGCTGGCCCGGCACGCTCATACTCGTCACGCATGACCGCTACCTCATGGAGCGTGTAACCGACAATCAATACGCGCTGATAAACGGGTATCTGCGCCATCTTCCCGGCGGGATTGACGAGTATTTGCGCATTGCGGACGAATTGGGCGCGGTAAACGACGGCGCGATGGGCTCCTCGGGCCGCAACGGCGCTTCGGCTGCTAACCGCAATGCGGGAGCCGTCGAGGGCGGTTCCCGTGGGGACGGTGCGGAAGGAGCCTCGGCGGGCCAGGCGCTCTCGAATGCCGAGCAGCGCGCGCTCAAGAAGACGCTCCAGTCGACCGAGCGCAAGATGCGCACATGCGAGACGCGTATCGAGGAGGCAAACAACCGCCTGCATTCGGCCGATCCCACCGACTTTCAGGAGCTCGGCGCTATCCAGCAGGAAATCAACGAGCTGCAAGCGCAGCTCGAGGAACTTGAGCTTGCGTGGCTTGAGGCGGCTGAGCAGCTGGGGGTATAAGCGGGCGCTTGTGGTGTATGCACACGGTGTTGTTGCTTGGATTCTTTCGCATACCAACATGTGGTGGCATGGGGGCAGTTGTGCCAAAATCCTGAGGAAAAAGTTACAAAAGGCCAGGTGAAACGCGTGGATGTGCGACTGTGATACCATAGGAGCCTGCAAGTTTAAACGGAGTAGTTTCATATAGAAGGCAGGTTTTGCTATGCGGTCGACCACGCTTCGAACTGATCGGGCCTCGTGGATGTCTGTGATGTGGGCGCTTGCCGTGGCATGTATTCTCGCATGCACTTTTGCGTGCATCAGTCCAGTTAATGCCTACGCAGCCGAAGGCAATGGCGCTAAAGCGAGCACTTCGGCGCCAGTTTTGGTTGCGGCTCAGGCAGATGCTTCTGCAACTACAACTGTGCAGGCGGCGGCTTCCGAGCCTGTTGTGTCAAAAGCGAGCGTGAAGGCGCGTGCAAAGGTTGCCTACGTTGGGTGGAAGGACTGGGTCACGTCGGGCGCCACGGCCGGCACGAAAACGTACAACGGGCTGCGCGCGTTTAAGCTCAAGCTCGCCGGCCTCGGCAAGGACTTGAAAGGCCATATTAACTACCGCGCATACGACGCGGGCAAAGGTTGGGGCGCCACCAAAGTCGACGGAAAGAGCACGGGTCGCACGTCGGTACCCGTCCAAGCTGTGAAGGTGTGGCTGTCTGGCGACGTGTCCAAGCACTACGACGTTTTGTATCGCGTGTACATCAAGGGCAAGGGCTGGCAGCCGTGGGTAAAGAACAAGACCAAAGCAGGCAAAACCAAGAAAGGCGTGTACCTGAGCGCGGTGCAGGTCAAGCTTTCCCCTAAAAC
>CAMPAJ010000240.1 GCA_946631805.1 uncultured Eggerthellaceae bacterium | reverse complement strand
TAGCCGTCGCCGTTGAAGATGATGCGCTGATGGGCCGCGAGCGTTGCGCGCACCCATGCGAAAGCCGCCTTCTCGAAATCACCGGCGTCCTTTACGGCCTCGCAGAAGTTCTTGAGCGATTTGGCGACGATCGTGTTGAGGATGGTGTTCGCATCCGCGAGGTTCACCTGCGAGCCCGGCATGCGGAACTCGAACTTGTTGCCCGTGAACGCAAAGGGGCTGGTGCGGTTCCGGTCGGTGTTATCGCGCTCGAAGCTGGGCAGCACCTCTACGCCGAGGTCCATGTAGACCGCCTGGGCGCCTTCGTCCTCCTTGCCGGCGATGATCGCCTCCACCACGCGTCCGAGTTCATCGCCTAGGAAGATGGAAATCACGGCCGGGGGCGCTTCGTTGGCGCCCAAGCGGTGGTCGTTGCCGGCGGATGCTACCGAAATGCGCAGGAGGTCCTGGTAATCGTCGACTGCCTGCACGACGGCGGCCAAGAAGACGAGGAAGCGCAAGTTGGACGCCGGCGTCTTGCCGGGGTCGAGCAGGTTTTCGGAATCGGTCGCGATGGACCAGTTGTTGTGCTTGCCCGAACCATTGATGCCTTCGAAGGGCTTTTCGTGCTGCAGGCATACGAGGCCGTAATGGCTCGCGATAGTGCGCATGAGCTCCATCGTAAGAAGGTTGTGGTCGATGGCCACGTTGCTGATCGTGAACATGGGCGCGAGCTCGTGCTGGCAGGGCGCGACCTCGTTGTGCTTGGTCTTGGCCGCAACGCCGAGCTTCCACAGCTCTTCGTCGAGCTCCTTCATGAAGTTGTTGACCGTGGGGCGGATGGCGCCGAAGTAGTGCTCTTCCATCTCTTGACCCTTGCAGGGAGGGGCGCCGAACAGCGTGCGCCCGGTCAGTATGAGGTCTTGGCGCTGCTCGTAGTCTTCTTCCCTGATGAGGAAGTATTCCTGCTCGGCGCCGACGGTCGTCGTGACGCGCGGCACGTCTTGGCCGAAATAGCGGAGCACTTTGCGGGCTTGCTCCGAAACGGCGTCCATCGAGCGCAAAAGCGGGGTTTTCTTGTCGAGGGCCTCGCCGGTGTAGCTGCAGAACGCCGTGGGAATGCACAGCACCTCGTCCTTTATGAACGCATAGCTCGTGGGGTCCCAGGCCGTGTATCCGCGTGCTTCGAACGTGGCGCGGATGCCGCCGCTCGGGAAACTCGAGGCGTCCGGCTCGCCCTGGATGAGCTCCTTGCCCGAAAACGTCATGATCGCGCGCCCGTCGGGCTGCGGGTTGACGAACGCGTCGTGTTTCTCGGAGGTGATGCCGCTCAATGGCTGGAACCAGTGGGTGTAGTGCGTCGCGCCCCGGGCAACCGCCCATTCCTTCATGGCATGCGCGACGACGTTGGCGACCTCGATGTCGAGGGGCTTGCCTTCCTTGATCGTCTTCGAAAGCGCTTTGTACGTTGCCGACGGAAGCAGCTCTTGCATCGTGTGGTCGTTAAAGACGAGAGTTCCGTACTCTTCGGCAATCCTTCCCATGGCTTCACGCCCTTTCTTCGATTTCGTAACGGACTGAACCGACCATAGGGCTGTTTTGTTTCGGTCGTTTTTCATCTGTGTTTCGAAATCCGCTGTTAATAACGAAGTAACTTCTTCGCAATACGATGCTTGCAGAATGAATTGCGCTCGATGAATCGAAGAATGTGTATTTGGGGTCAGACCCCAAATACACATCATATGGAAAGGGAGTTTGATGAGCTACCTATCCGAGAGAATGCTTGCCGCCACGTCCAAGCCCGCTCCTCGACAAGCCTTGCTTGCCCTCGAGGACGGGACCGCTTTCTTCGGAACCGCGTGCGGTGCGTCGGGCGAGGCTTTCGGGGAACTATGCTTCAACACCTCTGTCGAGGGGTACTTCGAGGTGCTGACCGACCCGTCGTACGCCGGCCAGGTGGTGGTCATGACGTATCCCCAGATCGGCAATTACGGGGTACGGGCTTCCGATGCGCAATCCGGCCATCCAGCCTTGCGTGCCCTGGTCGTTCGCGACATGTGCTACACGCCTTCGAGCTGGAGGAGCGAAGGATCCCTGCCCGAGTACTTGGAGCGAGAGGGCGTCGTTGCGATCGAGGGCGTCGATACGCGGGTGCTCGTCGAGCACATACGCGAGAAAGGCGCGCTGCGGGCGGCCGTGTCGACCGATGATCTGGATGTGGAAAGCCTGGTGGGTCGGACGCGCGAAAGCGAGCCCATCGTCGGGGTGAATCTGGCCAAAACGGTTTCGTGCAGCGAGCCGCATGAGCTGAAGCTCGATGGCCTGCTCGCGGACGAAGCGTTCGCCCGATCGGCGGCGTCCCAGGCAACATACCGGGTCGTAGCATACGATTGCGGTATCAAGCGCTCGATTGCAGAAGAGCTCGTTCGCGCAGGTTGCAGCGTCGTCCTCGTTCCGTGGGATACTTCCGCCGAAGATGTTCTTGCGCTCGCACCCGATGGCGTCTTCCTATCGAATGGGCCGGGCGACCCCGATGCGGTGGACGGCACCTACCAGCAGGTCGAGCAGCTGCTCGGGCGCGTGCCGGTTTTCGGCATTTGCCTCGGCCACCAGATGATCAGCAAAGCGGCCGGCGGTCGCATCTCCAAGATGAAGTACGGCCATCACGGGGGCAACCAGCCCGTCGTGAACCTGATGACGGGGCGCGTCGAGATTACTTCCCAGAACCATGGCTTCAACCTCGAATTCGCGAGCTTGGGGCCGCTCGACCCGGAACTGTCGGATGGCGTTTCGGAACATGTCGACGATTTGCGGTTCTGGGTCGAACGGGGCGTAGCGCCTGTGGTGCGCAACGAGCGCTACGGGGGCATACGGCTCACGCACGTGAACCTCAACGATGGCACGGCGGAGGGCATGGCGTTTTTGGACACCCCCGCGTTTTCGGTGCAATACCACCCGGAGGCGCGCCCGGGGCCCACGGACTCGCACTACCTGTTTGCCGCCTTCGCCCGGCTTATGGATACAAGAAGCGATTTCCTCGACATCGACGTTGCACGCAACCGTTTGGACGGGTGGCGATTCGAATGAGCCGCCTTGGGTGCGTGCAATCTGGTTGGGAAGGGTAGGACACAAGAAGGCGGGCTCACGTCTGCCTTGAAGCCATCGGGAGGATGGAGCTATGCCCAAAAGAACCGATATCCGGACGATTCTCGTTCTTGGCAGCGGGCCGATCGTCATCGGCCAAGCGTGCGAATTCGACTATTCGGGCGCCCAAGCATGCAAGGTGCTGCGCGAAGAGGGGTATCGCGTCGTGCTCGTCAACAGCAATCCGGCGACTATCATGACCGATCCGGAGATGGCCGATCGGACCTATGTCGAGCCCATCACCGCGCCGTTCGTCCAGAAGGTCATCGCCAAGGAGTCGCCCGATGCGCTCCTGCCCACGTTGGGAGGCCAGACGGCGTTGAACGTTGCCGTCGAACTGGCGGAATCGGGCGTGCTCGACGCTTACGGCGTCGAGATGATCGGGTGTAGCCTGGACGCCATCACGCGGGGCGAGAATCGCAAGCTGTTCAACGAGTGCATGGCCGAGCTCGGCATCCCGACCGCCCGATCGGGGTACGCGTACTCGCTCGAGGATGCACAGCGCATCGTGGGCGAGATAGGATACCCGGTCGTCCTGCGCCCCTCGTACACGCTTGGAGG
>CAMPAJ010000239.1 GCA_946631805.1 uncultured Eggerthellaceae bacterium | reverse complement strand
GCTACAGTTTCACCGCATCGAACGTTCCCCCTTGAAACAAGGCCATTTCGGCCTCGGGATCGCTCGTGCTCAGTACCGGACCTCGATCATAACAGGAAGGAGGAGCCCAATGTGCAAGGATTACGAAGATCTGCCCTTGTTTATGACAGTGCGGGAGTACGCCGAGGCGACCGGCAGGCACGTCGGATCTGTCCGTCGCGCCATCGCCAAGAACCTTATTCCGGCCTAAAAGTGCGGCGGCGAGTACCGCATCTGCCGCTCCGTCGTGTTCCCGAACACGGAACAGGCCCTTGTGGGCAGTTCGGAACCTTAGCGTTCAAACCAGCGATCAAACAGGCACTATACGTATGAGAGGACTTTGAAAAATGAATAAGCGTTTCAGTGGTATCCAGAAGCAAGTCTGGAACATGCATCTCGACGGCATGGCGATCAGCGAGATCGCGGCAAGGACAAAGCTCGACGCCAGCTTCATCCACGCCACCATCATCGGCATTTGGCGTGAGGGAGGAGCGGTGGACTAGCATGGCCAGAAAAGAAACGCCGGATGTAGCGGCAACTACACCCGGCCAATCAAAATCCCCCGTCTCGAGGATTTGGCAAACAATAGCACAATGCGAAACAATCTTTTACTTTTCTAAAAATAAATTTGTAGAAAAGTTAAAAACAGTCTCACATAGTGAGATTTCGAGCATGCCGTGGAACCACGGGGTGGTCGCATGGGCGTGCTAGTGATGGTTATGGGGCCTTCGGGCTCCGGGAAGTCGACGAGCCTTTCGTTCTTCGGCAACGGCGAGGTCGAGATCTACGGCGTCACGGGCAAGCGGCTCCCGTTCCGGATGCAGCTCGAACACCATGCGAATGCCGGCTACCGTACGATCTACGACGCGCTGGTGGCGAACAAGTCGAAGTGCTACGTGATCGACGACTCGACCTACCTGATGCAGCTCGACGCATTCCGGCATGCGAAGGAACGTGGCTACGAGAAGTTCGTGACCATGGCCCTATCGTTCCAGACGCTGCTCGACGCGGCCGCCAAGACTGACGACGACACGGTGGTCTATTTTCTGCACCATCCTCAGTTTGCTGAGGACGGTAGCTCGAAACCGCAGACCATCGGCAAAATGTTGGATAACCAGTTATGTGTCGAGGGTCTTTTCGACATCATCCTGGAGTGCGACATCGTCGATGGGAAGCATGTCTTTTTCACTAACGAGCATGGAATCTCGAAGACTCCGCTCAATATGTTCGATGAGCGGATGATTCCCAACAACCTCTTCGAAGTAGACCGCGTCATCCGCGACTTCTGGGGCATGAAGCCCATCCGGGGAGGCGAGAAACATGCGGCTTAACGAGGAATTGGCGGTGCTCACCGCCCTTCAAAAGCTCGTGAAGAAGCGCCTGGACGAGGTGCGAGCCGAGGCCGACGCAGACCTGCGTGCCGCATTCGACGACGATGGCGTGACTAAGCGGGCGCTCAAGCTCGGCGGCATGCGCGTGGGCGATCACATCGTGGTGCTGACGAGTACGAAGTGGACGGTCGAGGATAAGGCCGCCTTCGAGGACTTCGCGCTGACTTATGGCTTCGCCACAATCGAGAAGTCGGTGAGACCCGAGCGCATGGCCGAGGCCATCGAGGAGGCCATCGGCTTCCTGGAAACCGAAATGCCCGAGGCGATCGCCGAGACGGTGAAGGTCGACCCGAAATGGGAAGACTACGTCGAGAACGTTGCCGGCACGCCGATGTTCATGGACAGCGGCATGACGGTGCCCGGCATCCGCTTCACAGGGCAGAAGTACAAGAACACGCAGGTGCGCGGGTGCAACCCCGAGATGGTAGCACCCATCCTGCACCAGCTCGGCGGCGTCGAGGCGCTTTTGCTGGGCGAACCGAACAACCAACTTACTACCTCCGAGGAGGAATAACATGAAACCTTTCAACTGGGCCGGCGTGGAAGAGAGCACGCCTTTCGAGAAGCTGCCTGCCGGCGGCTACGTGATCCGCATCGTGGGCGTCGAGGACGTCCCGCAAAAGGAGTACCTCAACATCGTGTATGACATCGCCGAGGGCGAGCACGCGGGCTTCTATTCCGATGACTTCGGGAAGAAGAACCCGTGGGCGCATCGCTTCGTGCGCTCGTACAAGCAGACGGCCGAGGGCATGTTCAAGGCGTTCCTCTCGCGCCTCGAGGAGAGCAACCCCCGCTTCAGCATCGCCAACTGGCAGGTGCATTCCGACGAGCGCGCCCTCGTGGGCCTGGAGCTTGGCATCGTGGTCCAGATCGAGGATTACACGAACGACAGGGGCGAGGACCGCGAGCGTCTGAACGTGGTGGGCGTCTACGCGTCGCAGGACATCCGCAACGGCGATTACAAGCTGCCGCCGCGCAAGGACTCCCGCAAGTCGGTGCCCTCGGGTACTGGTACAGCCGTGCCCTTCGACGACAACCGTCCGCCCACGTCGGTTTACGACAACGACCTGCCCTTCGACTAATCATGGCGAAGGTGCTGTTGGAAGACACCCGGCAGCACAAGGACAAGCACGAACACAAGCGCGAGTGGTGGAGCCGCAACGGCTTCGCCCTCGTGCGCTCGAAGATCGCGTTCGGCGACTACTGCCTACCGCCCGAGGTGGCGGTGGACACCAAGGCGTCGATCGCGGAGCTGGCGTACGACATCGATCAGGAGCACGCGCGCTTCCGCCGGGAGCTCGTCGGGGCGCGCGATGCAGGGTGCAAGCTCTACGTCCTGGTCGAGAACGGCGACGGCGTCGGCAGTTTGTCCGATCTGGCCGGGTGGATGGAATCACAGGAAGACTTCGCGCAGCGCGTACAGGCCAAGCGCCGCTTGAAGGGCGATAGGCTTGCCAAGGCGTGCGCCACCATGGAGGAGCGTTACGGTGCGACCTTCCTGTTTTGCGCGCCCGAGGATGCGGCGCGAATCATTAACGAGCTGTTGGGGGTGGAGCATGGAACAAGTTAGCGTGACATACCAGGCACCGCCCGAGCACGAGTTCGCGGTGATGCTGGATCCCATGGGTTACGACAGCAAGCCCGAGGGCATGGCTGGCGCCGTGCGCAACAGGCTGAGGGCGGAGACCATGACCGAATCGAGGCTGTGCGCCGCCATTGCGTGCGGGCATTCGTTTCAATTTGGCATGCTCGACGGAAAGGGTTTCAAGCAGAGCAATTGGGTGGGGCAGCAGCTGGCCGCTGCCGATTTCGATAACAAGACTGACGTGCTGGACGACGACAGCAAGCAGTTGCGCGATGCTGACAACAAGGTAGTCAAACGCGATCTGGAGTCGGGCGAGCTAGGCTACATCGACCCGATGGATGCCGTGCAGCGAGCTTACGATGCGGGGCTTCCGCCCATGGCGCTGTACTTCACCTTCAGCAGCACGCTAGAGCATCCGCGCTTCCGCATGGTGTTCCTGTTGTCCGAACCCGTGACCGATCCGGCGGCGATGAAGGCTGCCAACGTGGGACTACTCGCGTTGTTCCCCGAAGCCGACTCAGCATGCAAGGATCTGGTTCGCCTGTATTACGGGAGCGGCGGCGAGGTGTGGCCGTGCTGGATGGCCAATGACGGTGAGCTGTGCGACGTGGCTAAGATGGCGTCATTCGCCAAGAAGCCTGAACCCGAGAAGCCATTGCAGATCCGCGGGCGCAGACGCAAGATGAAGCGCA
>CAMPAJ010000238.1 GCA_946631805.1 uncultured Eggerthellaceae bacterium | reverse complement strand
CACCGCAGTGGTTTTCCTGGTCGTCGTTCCCATCAATCCCCCGGCCCACGAGTTGAAACTCGTGACCAAGTACTATGCGCTCGAAACCGTCCACGTGCGCGGGGAGCAGCGGGTCGAGCACCAAGAGGACGACTCCCTCGTATCGAACGATCAGGTAGACGGCGATCGTCAAACCAATTTGGAAAACGATCAAACCGAGGAGGTGTCAGGCGGGAAGAGCGGGGCGGCGGGCGATGACGACCCAGGTGGCGACTCCTTCGGCTCCCAGAGCTTCAATACGTCGGTTTTCGGCGAGAGCACCGAGGCGATCGACTATTTCCACGAGCTCTCCCGCCTGCTTTTCGCCGTGCCGGCGTTGGTGCTCGCCGTGGTGGCGGCTGTGCTCGCAAAGATTGCCCTGCGCAAGCGACGCTATCGGAAAATGCGCGCCCTTCCGGCTGGCGAGAGCATCGTCGCCTTCTACCGGTTCTTCAACGATCGATTTGGCAAGCTGGGCATACGGCGCGCCGAGGGGGCGACGCCCTTCGAGTTTGCGCGCAACGCCTCCTCGACGACGAGCCTCCTCGAAAACGGAGCAGAAGGTTCGACGTTCATGCAACTCACCGAAGCGTATTGCGGGTGCGTATACGGCAATGCCGACCCGCATGAAGACGATTTGGACTGCTGCGCGAACCTCTACGGGGTCTTTTACCGCAACGCGCGCCACCTTATCGGCCCAGCAGGTTATGCGAAACGGTTTTTCAGGTTGTAGCCATGGTAAATTATTCACAAACTTGTATAATTTCACCCACAGTGCCTTCCAAAAGTACGGGAATCAAAATGCTTGCCCTTACAAGACGTTTCATGCAAATCGCAGCAATCGCGGCCCTGTGCCTCGTCTGCGCATGCACGTTGGCGGGCTGTCTCGATTCTCCCGTTCTCGTGAACTACGTCTTAGACCCAACAAGCGACAACATCGATTACGACAACCCTCGCAAGCATTACGTTTTCGACTCGGACGCCTCGCTCGAATCCCAGGACGTCGCGGACTCAACCGACGCAAATGCCGATGAAGTCGAAGAAGTCCTGTATGACGAGCCGATCTTCAGCGATATAGAGGAGCAGACCGCAGAGCAGCCGGCGCCTTCTGCAACCTATGCTCCCGCGCAGCAGTCGCAGACCACCACGGCCCGCCAGGTCGATGCGCCCAAAGCGCAGGCAAACAGGAACAATGCGACTGTAGTCTCTAACGAGGAGGGTGGCGCGGGACAAAACCCGAATGCCACGGACGTGGGCGATGTGGGCACTGGCAAGACCGATCCCGACAAGGACGGTGGCTGGTCCGATACGCCGGAGGAAGCGAGCGACCCCGGAGACGGAGGAGATGATAACAGCGGTTCGGAAGCTAACGAGGAAAACGACCCTGAAAGCGAGCAGGATGCAAAGGTGACCGATCCGGGGCTCGTCTACAATGGCCGCGGCAAAATCGAGAACCTGCCCACGGATCTGAGCAGCGTCTGCGCAGTGGGAAACGCAGCTGTCGTGGTAGCGTCCATCGCGGGCATCGACTGCCTTGCGGGAGCCGATGAGTCGTTCGTGACAAGCGGTCATGCTCGGAAGATCTTCGGGTACGAGGCGCTCGATGACGTTGCCGTGTGTTGGAGCGGTGATGGGTCCGATTCGGGCGACATAGATGTCGACGCCATTGCCGCATGCAAGCCATCTGCCGTGCTCGTCGTTACCGGTAGCCAGGACGTGAGCGAATCAGCGCAGGAGGCTTTGCGCGACCGGGGAATCTCCCTGGTTGCGCTCCCTGCATTCATAAGCGACACCTACATACGGAAAGCGGCGCGCGCGGTTGGAAGGCTGTTCTCCGACAAGACGGACGGAGCATCGGAGGAAAAGGCGAGCAGCTACGACAGCTTCGTGCAGAGTACCCTCGATGCGGCCAAGGCGACCCACGGTGGGAGCGTGTCGACCTACGAGGGCGTCGATTACGACAATGTCACGGACCCGAATCCTACGAGAAACGATGCGGGCAACCCGGCGAATTGGACCGCCTTGCTTACCGAATGGGATGACGGCGCGCACGTTCAAGCTTCGTACGGCGGCCGCGTCCTGTTTGAAGAAGACGGCGCGGCCCTCGCGCAAGTGGGATGGAGGTGGAGCCCGGTCTCGTATTACCTCGGATGCGGGGGCGCCGTCAATAACGCTGCCGCTTATGCGATGTACTCCTCGGAAAGCGTTCGCCTGTTCCTGAACTACAACGAGAACCAGATGAGCTACTCTTGGAGCGGTCTGAGCGACAAGGTGACGCTCGGGAAGGACGGCGGGACGTTTAAGCAAGGTGGGACGTACTTGCTTGCCAACGCATGCGATGCGCAAGGCAACGATGCGGGCCACTGCCTTGGATCGCGCGATTTCAACAAGGTCATAGCTTCCACCCAAGACATCAAGGACAAGCTCGAGCGAGCGCGCGCAAACCCCCTCGGCCTGTACACGCCCGGGTCGTACCAAACAACGCCGAGCATCTCCGGGTACGGTATCGTCTTGGACAACCAGCTGCTGCGCAGCTACAGCACCGTAACCGACGAGGCGCGTGGCGACACGCTCTACGACATCGTGGTTAACCCCTGTGGGATGCTCGGCTCCTGGACGACGGGAAGCATGGAGTCGTTCCTGGAAGCCGCCTGGGCGGCAAACGTGTTCTGCGGATACGATGCCGAGAGCCTGCACGACGACATTGTCGGTTACTACAAACAGTTCTACGGGTATGACCTTTCCTATGACGAGAATCTGTCCCGCAACGAAATTGACGCAATCCTCGACGGAAGCTATGCAAGATAAGGTGGTAGGTATGAGAACAAGGTTATTCGGGAATTCGCTGGCGGCCGCGCTCGTGGCCTTCATGCTCGGCCTTCTCGTTCCCCTGGGGTCGGCTTGGGCTGAAGAGCTTCCCATTGGCGAGAGCTTCGTTGTCGACGGGGTGACCTATGCCGTGACGGATGCCGGCGAGGTGAGCGTCGGGACGGGGAAGGTCGGCCAACAGGCTATCAGCCGAGAGTGGTCTGGTGCCCTCATCATCCCGGAAACCGTGGCGCATGACGGCGAATCGTATCGCGTCACGTCCGTGGCGGCATACGCGTGCGCCGGTTGTACCCAATTAACCGAGGTCAGCATCCCCGCGAGCGTCATCAACCTGGGTTTCAACTCGTTCGGTTACTGCGGCACGCTCGACGACTCGGGTGCCGTTCCCGTTTATGGCGGCTTGCGCGCCGTAACGTTTGCAGGGAAATCAAACCTCGAGTTCATCGGCGAGAACGCCTTCATCAAAGACTACGCCTTGCAAGCATTCACCATCCCCGCCTCGGTTGAGAACATCAGCATGCGCGCGTTCCAGGACTGCTTCAGCTTCGAGCGGTTCGAATGCGAGGAGGGTTCGAACCTCAAGGGCATCGCCATGCGCGCGTTTGCGGCGAGCATGCCCGTCATGGACCCAGCGACGTTCTCCACGCATGCCATGGGCCCCGACCAATGGCCCACCACCCAAAGCGAGCAAGCTCCCGTCAAGTCGTACGCCCACCTGAAGAGCGTCCACTTGCCCGCATCGCTGACGACGCTCGGAAACGGGGCGTTCGAGAACCAGCGCGCTCTCGTCGATTTGGAATGGGCGGATGGGTGCGAGATGACCATCATCGGGGAGTATGCGTTCCAGT
>CAMPAJ010000237.1 GCA_946631805.1 uncultured Eggerthellaceae bacterium | reverse complement strand
CGCGCGGCAACAAGGAAGAGACCGACCACCCGCCGATCTACCCGACGGCCAAGGCGACGCCCGACGACCTGCCCGCTGCCGAGTACAAGCTGTACAACCTGGTTGCCCGGCGCTTCCTGGCCACGCTCTCGGAGGCGGCCATCGTCGAGGGCACCAAGGTCACCCTCGACGTCCCGGGCGAGGGCGCGGGCGCCCGCGAGCCGTTCGTGGCGCGTGGCGACGTGACCATCAAGCCCGGTTTCCGCGCCATCTACCCGTACGGCGTGAAGAAGGACGAGCAGCTCCCTGCCTTGGCAGAAGGGCAAATCGTCCCGTTCGGCGGGGCGACGTGCACGAAAAAGCAAACCGAGCCTCCGGCGCGCTACAGCCAGGGCAAGCTCATCCAGGAGATGGAGAAGCTCGGCCTGGGCACCAAGTCCACCCGCCACTCCATCATCGAGCGCCTGTACACCGTCAAGTACATCATCAACGATCCCATCGAGCCTTCGCAGCTCGGCATGGCGGTCATCGACGCCCTGGACGCCTATGCGCCGCACATCACCCATCCCCAGATGACAGCCGAGCTCGAGGACGGCATGAGCGACATAGCCGCAGGCAAGACGACCAAGGACCAGGTCGTGAGCAACTCGCGCGATTTGCTGGCGAAGGAGCTCGAGGCGCTGCTGCCCGTGCGCGAGCAGGTCAAGGAGGCCTTGGCGGACGCCGTCGCGGCCGACGCGTACGTGGGCAAGTGCCCCAAATGCGGCAAGGACCTGCAGATCCGCGCTTCGAGCAAGACCAAGTCCATGTTCATAGGCTGCTCGGGCTGGCCCGAGTGCGATGTGACCTACCCGCTTCCCAAGGGCAAGATCGAGGCCCAGGAGGAGCTGTGCCCGACCTGCGGCATGCCCCAGGTCAAGGTGACGGCGTTCCGCGCGAAGCCCCGCGTGCAGTGCATCGACCCGAACTGCCAGACGAACCACGAACCTGACCTGGAGGTGGGCATCTGCCCGGCCTGCACGGACCGCGGCATCATGGATGCCAAGCTCGTGGCCCAGCGCAATCCCCGCACGCTCAAGCGCTTCATCCGCTGCGAGAACTACGAGGAGTGCGGGTGCAGCTATCCGCTGCCGCAGTACGGCAAGCTCACGGCGACCGACGAGGTGTGCGAGGCGTGCGGCGCGCCCATGGTCATCGTCACGACGACGCGCGGGCCGTGGAAGCTGTGCCCGAATTTCGACTGCCCGGCCAAGGAGCAGGAGAAGGAAGAAAAGGCGGCGAAGAAGCCCGTCCGCAAGGGCACGCGCCGCAAGAAGTCGAAGTAGCAGGAGGCTGCGGAACCGCATCGCGATGCGGTTCCGCAGCGCTTCTTGTCTTTGCGAATCGTACGAACCGGGGGTGACACATGAGCTTCGAAGTGACGAAGGATAGCGTCGGGCGCGTCATGCGCGATGCACTGCTCGAGCTGGCCTTCGACTTGCCGCCAGATATCCTTAATGGCCTTCGCCAGGCCCTCGAGCGCGAGACGAACCCGCGTGCCGCCGAGGCGTTGAGGCTGCTCGTCGAGAACGCGGCAATCGCGCACGAGGACCGCGTCGCCATATGCCAGGATACGGGCTCGGTGTGGGCCTGCCTCGAGATCGGCCCCGACGTGCGCGTCGCCGGCGATGTGCTCGACGGCGTGGACGAGGCGGTTGCCTGGGCTTACACGACCGGGAACTTGCGCAAGTCGCTCGTGCGGGATGCGCTGTTCGACCGCTCGAACACGCTCGACAACACGCCGGCGTTCTCCGAGATCCACCTGAGCCGCGAAAAGGGCGCCCGCCTGCACGTCATGTGCAAGGGGGGCGGGTCCGACAACGCGAGCCGCGTCGTCATGCTCACGCCCTCGGCGGGCCGCCAGGGCATCATCGATGCCGTGCTCGCCTGCGTGCGCGAGAAGGCGGCCAACGCTTGCCCGCCGCTCGTCATCGGCGTCGGCGTGGGAGGCACGTTCGACAAGGTCGGCGGGCTGGCGAAGATGGCGCTCATGCGCCCGCTCGACGAGCCGGCCGACGACGAGCGCGTCGCGGCGTTCGAGGAGGAGCTGCTCGGCGCCGTGAACGCCACGGGAATCGGGGCGGCGGCCCTGGGCGGCTCGACGACGGTGCTCGGCGTGCGCGTGAAGACGGCGCCCTGCCATATCGCGGCATTGCCGCTTGCGATAAACATGGGCTGCTCGGCAATGAGGAGGGGCACCTATGAGCTGTCATAACCAAGTGGGTGCAGGCGGCGAGGTCCGCGCCCTTACGCTGCCGCTTTCGCGCGACGTGCTCGGGACCCTGCGCGCGGGCGACGCCTGCACGCTCACGGGGCCGATGTACACGCTGCGCGATGCGGGGCACATTCGCCTGCTCGCCGAGATGGACGCCTCGCAGGATCCGGCGCAGTTGCCGTATAACCTCGATGGCCAGGCGATATTCTACGCCGGTCCAACGCCTGCATCGGCCGGGAGGCCGTTTGGCGCCATTGGGCCGACGACGGCGTCGCGCATGGACTTCGCGGCCCCGCGCCTGTACGACGCGGGAATCGTCGCCACCATCGGCAAGGGGATCCGCTCGCAGGACGTCAAGGACGCCTGCGTCCGGAACGGGGCCGTGTACTTCATCGCCGTAGGCGGTGCTGCTGCTTATCTTGCGAAGTGTGTAACCGCCGAGCAGACCTTGGCGTATGATGATTTGGGAACCGAGGCGCTGCGCCGGGTCGACGTCGTGGACTTTCCAGTCTTCGTGGGCGTCGACGTCCTCGGCAACGATGTGTACGACCAGCGCTAACAAGGGCGAGCGAAGCGCGGCTTGAGCGCCGCGATGCTCGATGACGATTACGATCGGCGCTCGTGGGCGCGTCGTCGGCAGGGCACGGGCACCGGATGGTGCGCGAGGCCGGCTGACGGGATGCGCCGTTCGGGCGCGAGGATGCAGAAGGTATGGCCGAACAAGACAACCAGAGCGCCGGCAGGCGCGGCACGTTCATAACGTTCGAAGGCGGCGACGGCGCGGGCAAGTCCACGCATTTGCAACTCGTTGCCGAAGCCCTGCGCGAGCGCGGCCAGGAGGTCGTGTGCGTGCGCGAGCCCGGCGGGACCATCATCGGGGAGCAGCTTCGGCAGACGGTGCTCGACCCCGGCAACTACATCATGACCGATTCGTGTGAGCTGCTCATCTACGAGGCCGCACGCGCCCAGCTCGTCTCGCAGGTGATCAAGCCCGCGCTGGAGCGGGGCGGGGTCGTGCTCTGCGATAGGTTTGCCGATTCGACGGTCGCCTACCAGGCGTTCGGGCGCGGCATCGACCGCGCTTTCGTGCAGCAGGCCAACGATTTCGCATGCCAGGGCTTAAAGCCCGACCGGACCGTGCTCATGCTCACGGGCGGTGATGCGAACGTGGGCATCGACCGTGCGACCCACCACAAGCACGCCGACCGGCTCGAGATGGCCGGAACGGAGTTCCACGAGCGGGTGAACAGCGCCTTCCTGCTGCTCGCCCAGGAAGAACCCGAGAGGATCCACCTGGTTGTCTCGGACGACACGAAGCAGCGCACCGCGATGAAGGTGTTCGCGGCGCTCTCGGATCTGTTCGAGTGGATGGGGGATTCCCAGGTGTGCACGCCGGAGTATTTCGAGAGGCTCGTGCTCAAGCGCGAGACGTTGGGGCGTGGCTAGCGTATGGCGGATGTGTTC
>CAMPAJ010000236.1 GCA_946631805.1 uncultured Eggerthellaceae bacterium | reverse complement strand
ACGCGCCGCCCCTTCTCGGGCGACGCCCGCGTGAACAAACCTCCGTCCCCCGTTCACGCTCCAACCTCTCCAGAATGGCTAAACAAACATGACCATGTAAGCAGGGAGGTAGGCCACCTTCCCGACCTCGTTCACGTTGCTCAAGGCGCTGTGGCGCTTGTAGTCCTTCCCCGATTTCAACTTTTTGCTCTGAAAAGCTTGCCTGAACAGGCGTGTCAAGGGTAAACCGGACACACTTTTTGAAACATAGCCCTGTTTTTCCAGGTATTAAGCCTGTCATGGCGGGGAAGCTTTTTCGGCTGGAAATTCCCCCCGCAATAAAAAAACCCTGACCGTTTACAGGTCAGGGACTTGATTTTGGTCGCGGGAGCCGGATTTGAACCGACGACCTCCGGGTTATGAGCCCGGCGAGCTACCAGACTGCTCCATCCCGCACTATGTTGATTGCTGCTTTGCTCGCCTATTGCTTTCGTAAGCGAATAGATATAATACATCCTTTACTGCAATATCTCAACAGTTTTCATTCTCCGCACCTAACCTCCACAATTGGCAATCACGTCCGTAGCGCCAGCGCGTCCTAGCGTCCGCAGCACTCCCGGTACTTCTTGCCGCTGCCGCACGGGCACAGATCGTCGGCCCCGACCTTCATCACGGAGCCGTCCTCGTTGTAGAACATCCTGCGCCCCGTGACGCGTTCATAAAGCTCCTGCGGCGACCAGCCGTTGTTCTCCCACGAAGGCATGGCGTTGTACACATTGGTAATGAGCGTCGGGAGCCGCTGTTCGTCCTGCGAGCACTCCGCCAGCCCCAAGTCCATCGCGTAGGCAAACATGTCCTGCAAATTGCCTGTTTCGATAGCCGAGTACACGAGCTGCTCGACCACGCCGGCTGCAAACAGGTAGTCGTCCTCGCCATCGGGAATGCGCTCGTCAAGGAACGAGCGCAAGCGTATGACGTTCGGATTGTCCAGCAGCTCGCCAATCACGTCGTTCTCGAGCAACGTGCGCGAAAGCGGCTTCATGGGCATATGCGATTGCGATTCCACGAGGTCGCGCTTGTACTGCTCGAGCGACTCCAGTTCGCTGCGCAGGTCGGCATGCATGCGGTTGACGAAACGGTTCCACGGGTCGGTCGAAAGCTCCCCTGTTTCGCGATCGCGGTAGAGCCTGGTCACGGTCTCGTGTTGACGCTGTGCGAACTCACGCGCCACGAAGTCCTGGCCAAGCGTGTAGTGCACGACGTAATCCTGGGGCGTGTAGGTCCACAAGTCGAACCCCGCCCCGCCGTACGCGGCCACCATCTGCAGGAGCTGTTCGAAATCATCTCGGCTCATCACGTCCGAAACGAGCGCGCGGTATTGGTCGTACACATCGTCCACCGAGGCGACACCGCACATGACCGCACATGCCTCGATGCAACCGAGCGCCTGCTTTTGCTGGCGCCTTGCCCTATCCAGCTCGTCAAAATCCACACGCGCAAACAGGGGCCTGAGCTCATCGGGTATGAGCGCCGTGTACTGTCGCCCGCTGCGGAACATGAACACGTACGGCTCGATCGGCCACTCAGACTCGTGAGCCGCGATTTCATCCGCCTCGAAGCTCACCTCGCGACCCGCCGCGAGCTTGCGAGCGAGCTGATAGTTGCTATCGCTCGCAATCATCAGGAGCGCCTCGAGCGCCATGGGCGCATTTGGAAGCTCCGACGCGATTTCGGCAACCATCTCGGCTTTGCGCAAACGCATGAGGCCGCCCATGCCCAGCACCTGTGCCACGGATTCGAGCTGGGGTTTTGTAAGCAACATAAGGCAGCCCTCGAGCGAGCGAATCGGTTCGCGCGCACGCGTGCGCCGATCGAACTCGCGCTTGGGCGTCACCACGGAAGTGCCGGCCTCCTCGTAATGGGCTGCAAGCGCAGCTTCGCGGGCAAGCGGATCAAGCCCGGCAAGGGGCCCGCGATGGAATCCTGCGGGAAGCTCCTCTTCGCCTCGCTCCGATTCGCGGGCGACGTCCGCCAACAACGCCTCGAATTCCCTGTCGCGCTGCTCAGCTAAATACGCATCGGCCAGCCTGACGAAATCAGCGCCGGTAAGGGCGATGCCCTTGGCGCACCGGTCCTCGAACTCGTCTTGAATGCGCGCAAGCTCCGCTGCGGAACGGTCGGTGTCATATGCCTGCAGGAATCCGTCGTACACGATGAGGTCTTCGAACGGCAGCAACACCATCTCGACGTAGGCGGGCGCGGGCCCTATCTCCTGTTCGAGCTCATACGTGACGCCGCAGACCGAGAACACGCCCGCTTCGCCCATAAGCAGCGCTCTACCCGACTGGTAGCGCACGAGCGTGTACATCCCGGGGAGCGCGCTTTTCCAGCTCTTGGCCAGCTCGAGACACTTGCTGGGCAAACGGTAGGCAAAATCGCGCACGAAATCGTCGATGATCTGCACGTTGTCCCACAACGTGCGCGCAACGAGCGAGCTTTTCACATCGTCGAGAGGGCTGTCGCCCGACAGCTCGAAATCCTCAACGACCCTAAAACGGTCGTTGACGTAGTACAGCAGGGCGTCCATCGTATCGAAGAACTGATCATTTTGCTCGTCGTTAAGAACCACGCGCGCTTCCTCTCGCTTAACGGTATTGCACAAGGCAGGCCCCCAAAGGGGCAATCGCATTACTCCTCGGGCGCATGCTGCACGCGCATGCGTATTTTCTCGATGCGCAACTTATCCATCTCCACCACGGTAAACTGGACTTCCACATCGTCCGAAGACGACGACGTCTGGTCGCCTACATCGGGGATACGGTCGAACAGGGCCAGCAGCAATCCTCCGGCAGTCTCGCATTCGCTCGCCTCGGCGGGCTCGAAACCCATGAGCTCGACGGTCTCGTCGATGGGAAGCGAGCCGTCGATCAGGTAATTTCCTTCGGCAATCTCGACGACGCGCTCATCGTAGCCGTGCGCGTACTCGTCGGGCATGCTTCCCACGATCTGTTCCATCACATCCGACATCGTGACGATGCCCGACGTGCCGCCGTGCTCGTCGACCACCACGGCAATCTTGGTGTGCTTGCGCTGCAGGAGCGTGAGCAGCTTGCTCACCGGTATGCCCTCGGGGACGGCTTCGATCGGGCGTATGCGCAAATCTTCGACCTGTTCGGCCGATCGGGCCGTATACAAGTCCTTCACGTGCACGAATCCGACGATGCGGTCCTTGCTGCCCCGGCACACCGGGTAGCGTGTGAACTTGTAGTTGCGGATGTGCTGGAGGTTTTCCTCGAGGGAATCCTCCAGGTCAAGACATATAACGTCGATGCGCGGCGTCATGATGGCTTCCGCATCCTTGTCGCCGATGTCGAAGATGTTGTCGACGTACTCGTTCTGCACCGGGTCGATAAGGCCGCTTTCGGTACTCTCGTCTATCAGGAGCTTGATCTCCTCGTCGGTGTACACCTCGTGTTCTTTTTCGGGATCGTGACCCGCAAGCCGCACCGCACCGCTCGTCAGCGCGTTGAACACCCACATGATGGGGTAGGTGATCCTGTAAAACCACACGAGAACCCCCGCCGTGCGCAGCGCCCAGCCTTCGGTCGAGAATATGGCGAACGACTTGGGAATCTGCTCGCCCACGACCACGTGCAGCGTCGTCATGAGGATGTAGCCGATCGCGATGGCAATCGAGGAGATAGCGGCATCGGACAGTCCCAG
>CAMPAJ010000235.1 GCA_946631805.1 uncultured Eggerthellaceae bacterium | reverse complement strand
GGGGCCTTCGAATGGCTGGGCATGGCGCTCGTATGCTTCGTCCTGCCCGCCCTGGTCAGCTGGCTTGTAGCGTTTGCAATGCGCAAGGCGGGCCTCATCGTCGATGGGGATATGAAGCTGGATTAGGCTGAACAGGGGACGGAGGAGCGTTCACGCAGGTTATGAACAGGGGACGGAGGAGTGTTCACGCAGCTGAGGGAACCTGTCAGGGATTTCAAGTACGTGAACATTCCCCCGTTCATTCTAAGTGCGTGAACATTCCTCCGTCCCCTGTTCATCTTCGCGGGCAGGCAATCGGGCCCGACAAGCGTCCACTTGTTCGCCGCGCCCCCATATCCTGACTTGCTGGGCTACAATTTGCATCGTTGGAAACGAAGCTTCATCGATCGGGGTGAGCCATGTATTGCGTTCATTGCGGCAACAAGCTTGGGGATGGCGATAAGTTCTGCAGCGCCTGCGGAAAACGGGTTATCGCAGGCGGGGAGACCGTCTGGTCTGGCGATGTGAGCGCAAACGAAACGGATCGCTTGCCCATTCAGAGCCAAGATGAAGGCCAGGTCAACACTGCACAGTTCCAGCGCGCAACGGGAACAAGCGAGGCAACGGCGCAATTCCCACCTGCGCAGGGAGCTGGTGGAAGCACGGCGCAATTCCCGCCCGCAACGGGAGCGAGGGAGACTACCGCGAAGTTTGCCCCTACGTCAGAGGCAGGTAACGTTTCCGCGCAGGCCTCGACCGATGTGCAGAATCATCCTCAAGAGTCGTTGAAGGCCCAGAAGCGTTCGCTGTTGCCGATTGTGGCTGTGGCGTTAGCAGCTGCGGCGCTGGTTATTGCCATTGTGGCGCTGTTCGCGCTACCGACGTGCTCGCGCAACGAGCCGGCATCCATTTCGGTCAATCAGACGCAACAGGTTGGTTCGCAGACAAGCGGAAACTCCGCTTCGGCGGGGGATTCCGCCGAACAGGTAAAGCAAAAAGAGCAGGCGCTCTCGCGTTTCGAGGGCTGGTGGCTCGTGGGCAAGCAGCCGCAAAAGCAGCGCGTGGTTCACGTTCACGATTCAACGGTAAAGTACTACTCGACGACGGGCGTGTACCAGGACGTAACCGTCAACCTCACGGTGAACAACGTCGTGCGGTTCGATGACGGCATGCCAGGACCCGCAAAAAAGCATGGGCCTGGCTTCTTCTTCCGCATGTCCGAAGACGACGAGCCCGGCTTCTTCCTGCCAGACGAAGAGCCCGACATGCTGTGTTATTGCCTCGAGGACGGCTCCGACTACGACGAGGACGACGAATGCTCGAGGGAAGAACCGCCCGAATGGGCAGACGACATAGATATCGACTCCGCCGAAACGGACCAGCGCTCTTCGGGTGCAGCGTCTGCGGACACCATGCCAGCGGATGCGGCATCCTCGGGGTCGGCGCCTGCGGATGAGCCCGACTCGAACGACGCTGTTATACAGCACGCCATCGACGAAGCGGTCGATGCCGGCATGCAGGTGCTGACGGGCACCATTCGCATCACCACGATCGGAGACCGGGTCGACGAAGTAGCCCCAAACCTCGCTAACGATTTCGCCAACGCGCAGGACCACGTGCTCGCGCTGCTGCTCTTCGACGAGCCACAGGACCTCGCTGCCCGCGCGGTCGGCAACGAAGACCAGGTCGAGACCCGTTCCGGGCAAACGAGCATCCGCTTGAGCGACGATAGCGACTGGAGTGACTACGATGGGCTTTCGGTTATCGTCGGCGCCTATGCCGATGACCTGTACTTTCCCAGCGATGTAGCTGGCGTGTTGTATTCGGCGGGTGGTGACGTGCAGATAATCGCAGCTGGGGAAGGGGGCTCGCCCGCGGGAACAAGCAACGTGTCGCTTCCCGATTCGTCCACGAAAGGCTACGTGCTTGCCGATTCGTCGACGCGCTCGTATTCCCGTAGCGAGTTGCAGGGCTTGAGCAACCGCGAGCTGTACCTCGCGCGCAACGAGATTTACGCACGTCACGGCCGCATGTTCAAAAACGCCGATTTGCAGGAATATTTCAATTCGAAAAGCTGGTATCGCGGCACCATCAACCCCGACGAGTTCAGCGACGATATGCTTACGACGGTCGAACGCAACAACGCCAACCTCATATTGGCCGTCGAACGTTCGCGCAATTCTGAATACTTGTAGCCTTGCCGGTCGACCGTTTGCTTCGTGATGGCTAATACCCAATCCCAAAGCGGGCAAAAAGAAACTTCAAAGTTGCGAATGCGGACTATAATAGGATTCGAACGGTCGGCGAGAGCGGGCCGCCAATTTTGAGTGGGTGTAACTTGAAAACGGGCTGTGGCTTCCTTTGGGTAGTCGCAGCCTTTTTGTTTGCACGAGTTTTTGGTTCTACCAGGACCCCCTGTTCAAGAGGTCTCCTGTGCAGGATAACAAGGTAGTTGTTCGCAATGAAAGGAGCTCCACATGAAAAGTTTCGTCGCAACGTCCACTGCTGCTGACGCCGCTCAAGCTGGCAAGGAAGTAGCGGCCAAGGTTGCCGCCGGCATCGACGGCGCAAAGGTTGCCATGGCCTATGGTAGCTGCGATTACGATTCGAAGGCCCTGCTTGCGGCTATTGCCGAGGAGTTGCCGGGGGTTCCGGTCCTGGGCAACACGTCCTTCACGGGCATCATCACGCCCGAAGGCTACATCGGCGGAGACACCCCGTTCGTGGGCATCTTGGCCCTTGGCGGCGACGACGTGGTCGTGGGCACGGCAGGCGCCTCGCGCGAGACCGACGAGTGCCCGCGCTGCATCGGCAAGAAGTTGGCGGAAGAAGCCATGAAGGCCGCTGGCAAGGACTGCGCGCCCGACTACTGGTACATGGCGGCATCTCCTGCCGAGGAGGAGTACTACATCAAGGGCGTCACCGACGTCATCGGCCGCGTGCCGTTCTTCGGCGGAAGCGCTGCCGACAACGAGATTGCCGGCAAGTGGTGGCTCTACAACGGCGCCGACTGCTTCCAGGATGGTTGCGTCGTGGCGTTCTTCTACACCGACACCCCGTTCGTCAACAAGTTCACGGGCGCTTATGCCGAGACTGACAAGTTCGGCGTCGTCACCAAGATGGACGGCGACCGTGGCATCGCCGAGATCTGCAACAAGCCGGCACTCGACGTGTACGCCGAGTGGCGCGGCATGAGCACCGACCAGCTGATGGGCGGCGACCTGCTCGTCGAGTCTATCGTGGCCCCGCTCGGCGTGAAGGACCGCATGGGCGACCTCGTGGCTATCCGCCATCCCATGAACGGCAACGACGACCACTCCATCGCCGTAGGCGCCAAGGTGGCCGAGAAGACGTGCGTCATCATGATGGAAGGCGATGTGGACTGCCTGGTTGGCTCCGTTGCCAAGACGGCGGGCGAGCTGAAGGAAGCTGAGGCCAAGCAGGGCTTCGGCAAGCCGGCGGCGTACTTCTTCGTGCACTGCGGCGGCCGCCGCGCGGCCATCGACGCGCGCATCGGCGAAGTGGCCGACGCCTTCATCAAGGAAGCCGATGGTGTGCCGTTCCTGGCTGAGTTCACGTTCGGCGAGTATGGCTACGAACAGGACGGCTGCAATTCCATCGGTGGCTTGATGCTCTCGTTCAGCCAGCTGGGATAGGTAAGCTTTCGCGAAATGAGTCATTGGGACAGTCCCAATGACTCATTTTTGAGACGTTGGGACTGTCCC
>CAMPAJ010000234.1 GCA_946631805.1 uncultured Eggerthellaceae bacterium | reverse complement strand
CGTCCTCGAGCACTTGCATGACGGGAATGAGCGATTGGGTGTATGCGAATTCCGGCTGCCTCATGAGCGAGCTTATGCCCAAACGCCTGGGGTGCGGCATATCGTTGGGCGCTACGATGGTGAGGCATTCCGTTAAGCGCGCAAGTTGTGCAGAGGTGCGCTCCAGGAGGTCATCAAGCTCATTGGCGCTCTGGCGAAGCGCTTCGAGCGCTTGCTTCGTGTTCTCGTCTTCGCTGATAGCGCCTGTTTCCACGAGATTGTCGACAAACGTCCGGTATCCGAAATCGGTCGGAATACGACCCGCAGACGTATGGGGCTGTGAAATGTAGCCTTCGTCTTCGAGCATCGAAAGCTCGTTGCGTATCGTCGCGGGGCTCACGCCGAGCTCGTAGCGCTCCGTGAGCGTACGCGACCCCACGGGCATAGCCCGAGCCACGTATTCTTCGATGAGCGCCGCTAGAACGCGTTGACGTCGATCCGAAAGCACGTACACCTTCCCATCCGTTTGCATTCGCTTTCAACCAATGTATTCTAGCAGCCTCTCACCGAGAGTGCTAACACGTTACTCAAGCGTCACAACCGCATGCGATGCGGGAGCTACGGCGCCAAGTCGAGCAGCCGTCCGTACAAATCGTTACCGCAGAGCCATCCCTGCGCCGTCGGGCGCCAACGGCCATCCTCGTGAACAACGTAGCCGTCCTCCACCAACGCTTGAAGCACGTCGGCGGCGTCGGGGATCCACGCTTGGGCAGAAGCGACCCGCTGATCGCTCAGGCCGCGGGTAAGGCGCATGCCCAGCATCAAGTCCTCGGCTTCCATCTGACGACGATCGAGGTCATCGATGACCTCGCCGTTCATGACGCGCATGCGGCGTTCGTCGTTCTGCGTCATCGTGGTAGCGTTTTGGCCAATACCCAAGTATGGAACGCCCGTCCAGTACGAGCTGTTATGCTTCGACTCGAAGCCAGGTTTAGCATAGCTCGCGACCTCGTAGCGATGGAAACCGGCGCGTTCGAGTACGGCTTGGGCCGCCTGCATGTGCTCGGCTTCAACGTCATCGTCGGGTTCCGGCATGTCGCCGGAAAGTACCGCGCGGTCAAAGGCGGTATGCGGCTCGATGGTCAACGGGTACATGCTCACGTGCGTGACGCCGAGCTCAACGGCCTCCTCGACGGATTGCTCGAGCGATTCCCTCGATTGTCCGGGAATGCCGCACATGAGGTCAATGCTCACGTTCTCGAAGCGCTCGTGTGCTGTTTCAATCGCGTTACGTGCCTGCGCTGAATCGTGGGCACGGCCAAGGATGCCGAGCACTTCGTCGTCGAAGCTCTGCACGCCGATCGATAGCCTGTTAACGCCGAGCGCCCAGATATCGCGCACCATGCGCTCGTCAAGGCTGTCGGGATTGGCTTCCATCGTGAATTCCAGGCCGTCGCGCGTAAGGTCCATCGAGACCGAAAGAGCGTACAACAAGCTCGATAGCCGCGATATGCCAAGATACGATGGAGTGCCGCCACCGATGTAAACGGTTTCAATATCCAGTAGCTCGCCCTGCTTCGCCCACCTGCGTATGTCGACGACGAGCTGCTCGACATACGCGTCGATGCGCGGGTCGTCGTTTGCGATGGCGCTCGTGGCGAAATCGCAGTACCCGCATCGTTTTACGCAAAACGGAACGTGTATGTAGAGCGCCTTATAAGGATGGTGCGGCATTTCGCCTCCAATCGTAGCGGCAAATCGTCAGACCCTATGTTAAACCACCGTCGGCATGGGGCTGGCGATTCATCCGTCCAGAACGAGCATCATGAACGAGCAATCGGATCTTCCAATTTCTAAGTCGGATATCTTCGGCGTTGCGTCGCTATGAAGCGACATCCCAATTGCTCTGCTCGCCCGCTTCGACTGCTCGCACATGCTCGGCGAACGCGTCCATGACGCGTTCGAAATCTTCGAGCGTCGTGCAGTAATTGAAAAGACCGCGCGCCTTGGACGCCCCGGGCAGGCCGGCCACGTACCACATGGCGTGTTTGCGCATGCGGACAATGTTGCGCCCCTCGCGTTGCTCGAGAAGCTGCGCATGGCGCCGAGCCATGTCGAGCCGTTCCACGGTCGTCGGCTTCAGCGGCTCTTCCCTACCCTCGAGCGCAGCTTGCACCTGTGCGAAAATCCAGGGATTCCCCTGTGCGCCGCGCGCGATCATGACGGCATCGCAACCGGTTTCGCGCACAAGGGCCAGCGCATCGGCGCCGCATCTTATGTCGCCGTTCCCAACGACCGGTATGCTGACGGCCTCTTTCACGCGCCCGATTACGCCATGGTCCGACGAGCCTCGGTACAGCTGCTCCGCATAGCGACCGTGAACCGTAACGGCATCGACCCCCGCTTGCTCGAGTCGCTTGGCGAATTCCGGCGCAGTTTCGACGCCTCGTGCCCACCCACGCCTGAACTTCGCTGTGACCTTACATGTAGCTGCTGCCTTGATGGAAGAAACTATGTCGGCGGCAAGCTCGGGGTCCTTCATGAGCGCCGACCCATCGCCTTTGCTCACGATTTTTCGAGCAGGACAGCCCATGTTCACGTCCAGATACGCGAGCGAATCGCCGAGCGCTTCCTCGACCCACGCCGCCTGGGAAGCCATCGTTTGAGGCTCATGCCCGAACAACTGCACGCCAACCTTCTGCTCCCCTTCTGCAAGGTCGAGCAAATGCCGCGTCTTCTCGTTCGCATACGAAAGCCCCTTGGCCGAAACCATCTCGGTAAACGTGAGGTCAGCCCCCTGCTCCCGGCACACCGTCCGAAACGCAACATCGCTCACCCCCGCCATAGGAGCCAGCAAAACCCTATATTCGCCAAACAATCCAAGCATCAATCCATCCTAAGATAGGCGAAGCCAAGCGAACACCCCCCCCCTCGCGGCACTTTCTCCACGGGGCGGCCCTACCTCTACTCGTCAACCTTGAGGATCGCCATAAACGCCTCCTGCGGCACCTCGACGGAGCCGATGGCCTTCATCCTCTTCTTGCCCTCCTTCTGCTTTTCGAGCAGCTTGCGCTTGCGCGAGATATCGCCGCCATAGCATTTTGCAAGCACGTCCTTGCGCTTGGCCTTAACGGTAGTACGCGCGAGCACGCGCCCGCCAACTGCTGCCTGGATGGGCACCTCGAACATCTGGCGTGGGATGATCTCCTTCAGTTTCGAAGCCAGGATTCGCCCGCGATCGTACGCGTTGTCGGAATGAACGATGAACGATAGCGCGTCGACGGGCTTGCCGGCAAGCAGGATGTCGAGTTTAACGAGCTTGCTCGGCTGATAGCCAGCCATCTCGTAGTCGAGCGACGCATAACCCTTCGTCGACGACTTGAGGCGGTCGAAGTAATCCAGGATCATCTCGGAAAGAGGCATTTCCCACATGACTTCGACGGTCGTCGTGGATAGGTAGTTCATGTTGACGAAGTTTCCTCGTCGGTTCGTCGTGAGCTCCATGACCGCGCCTACGTAATCGGGTGGCACGAGAATCTTGACCTTGAGGTACGGCTCTTCGATGCGCTCTATTTCGGATGGGTCGGGCATTTCCTGCGGGGAATGGAGCGAAATCATTTCGCCATTCTTCTTGTACACGCGGTATTCGACGGACGGTGCCGTGGCCAACAGGTTTAACCCGAACTCGCGTTCGAGACGCTCTTCTATGACCTCCATGTGCAGCAACCCCAAG
>CAMPAJ010000233.1 GCA_946631805.1 uncultured Eggerthellaceae bacterium | reverse complement strand
CTTCAAGAACGCCATCTGCGACCCGGTGTTCAGCATCTACTACGTGGGCGATGGCGTCGACTATGCGGCGGACACGCCCTGCACCGGCCCTTACAAGATGTCGGAGTTCATCTTCGAGGACCATACGACGCTCGTGCCCAACGATAAGTACTGGGGCGGTACGCCGAAGCTCGACAAGATCGTGCTGAACACGTTCTTCGACACCGACAGCCAGATCCTTGCCATGCAGAACGGCGAGCTCGACATCTTGGCGATGCCCGGTGCTTCGGCCTACAAGACCCTCGTGGACAACGGCGAGTTCGCGAAGCTCTCGAACACGTCGACGCGCGCGGACTTCGTGCGGTTCAACATGAAGCACAAGGTCGTGGCCGACCCGGCTGTTCGCAAGGCTGTTTCGTACTGCATCGACCGCGAGAACTACGCAGACGTCATCAACCTGGGCACCGAGGTTCCCAGCTACGGCGTGTACAGCGCCCAGCTGCCCTACGGCGGCACCGATGGCCTTACCGTCGCGGTCGACAAGTTCAGCACCGACGAGGCCGCCAAGGTGCTCGACGACGCCGGCATCACGGACAACGACGGCGACGGCACCCGCGAGCTGCCGGACGGTACGCCGGTCGAGATCAAGCTGTACAACTGCTCGACGTACGAGCGTTTCGTCAACTTGGCCGACGACCTGCAGTCCAAGCTTGCTTCCGTGGGCATCAAGCTCAATATCGTGTCGGTGGACTACTGGCTGCAGGATGACGAAACCTACAGCAAGGACGATCCCGACATGACCATCGACAGCTACGGCATGGCGCCCACTGGCGATGCGGGCTACTTCGCCAGCATGTGCTTCACGTCCAACGGTTCCAGCAACTTCGGCAAGTACAGCAACGACGAGGTCGATGCGCTCGTCAAGAAGCTTGGCGAAACGTTCGACGACGCCGAGCGCACGAAGCTCATCAAGGAGATTTCGCAGAAGGTGCTCGACGACAACGCCTACATCTTCTTCTCGAATTCCGAGACCTCCTACATTGCGAGCCCGGCAGTCAAGGGCATCGCAGTGGCCCCCAGCGAGTACTACTTCATCACGGTCGACACCGACATCGAACGGTAACGTGCCGGGTGTAGGTCAACATATACTGGCCATCGACGGCCTGGACGTCTGCTACGGAGGCGTCCAAGCCGTGCATGGCGTGACGTTGGAAGTCGCGAAAGGCGAAATCGTGGGGCTCGTCGGCGAGAGCGGTTCGGGCAAGAGCACCGTGCTGCGCGCGACGGCGGGCCTCCTCGGCAAAGCGGGGAACGTCACGGGCGGCCGCATCCTGTATTCGGGACGCGACATCGCGAGCCTGCCGCGCAAGCAGATGGCCGCCTTGCGTGGCGCCGAGATCGCGTACGTGTTCCAGGATCCCACGGCCTCGCTCGATCCGCTGTACCGCATACGGGCCCAATTCGACGAATGCATTCGGGCGCATGGGACTGCGCGAGGCGCCGCAGTGCGTGCGCTCGAACGCGATTTGCTCGAGGAAATGGGCTTCGACGATCCCGAGCGCGTTTTGGTTTCGTATCCCCACGAGCTCTCGGGCGGCATGTGCCAGCGCGTGGTGCTGGCGATGTCGGTGGCATGCGAGCCGTCGCTTTTGCTTGCGGACGAGCCGACGAGTGCCTTGGACGTGACGTCGCAGCTCCAGGTTTCGGGCCTTTTGCTGCGCATTCGCGAGCAGCGCGGCTGTTCCATGCTCGTCGTGAGCCACAACATCGCCGCCATAGCCCAGATTGCGGACCGCATCGGCGTGATGAAGGACGGCGAGCTTGTCGAGATGGGCGAGCGGGACCAGGTGCTTTACCAGCCGTCTCATCCTTACACCAAGGCGCTCATAGCGGCAGTGCCCAAGGCCGACGGCACGTTGCCGGGTGTTCTGGCCAGCGGGGGAGGGGACGCCGATGTTGCTTGAGGTTGCGAGCGTCCATAAGACGTATGACGCGAAAGACGGCCCTTTCACAGCCCTTGCAGGTGTTGGGCTCAACGTCGCTGCGGGCGAAATCGTGGGGCTCATAGGCACGAGCGGATCGGGCAAGAGCACGCTTGCCGACGTGGTGGTCGGGCTCGAGGCCGCCGATGAGGGACGCATCGAATTCAACGGTGCGAGCTGCGACGCATCGGTGCCGATGCGCAAGCGCTCCCGCGAGTTCAGGCAGGCGATGACGCAGATGCAGATGGTGTTCCAGCATCCCACATCGTCGTTTTCGGAGCGTATGCGCATAGGCCAAGGCGTTGCAGAAGGCGTGGCCTATTGCGGCGTTTCCAAGGGCGAGTGCGAGGCCCGTGCGCTCGATGCCTTGCAGCAGGTGGGGCTGCCGCGTGCGTATGCCGGCAAGTACGCTTGGGAGCTTTCGGGCGGGGAATGCCAGCGTGCGGCGCTGGCAAGGGCCATCGTCGGCAACCCGAAGCTACTCGTATGCGACGAGCCCACGAGCGCGCTCGACGTCACCGTGCAGGCGCAAATCGTCAACCTAATCGCGCGGCTCTGCGAGGAACGGGAGATGGCCTGCTTGTTCATCAGCCATGACTTGGCCCTCGTTCGCGGGCTGTGCACGCGTGCGTACGTTATCGACGCCGGAGCGATCGTCGAGGAAGGCCCTGTCGCGCAGCTGTTCGATAACCCGCAAGCCGACGCGACGAGGAAGCTCGTGGCCTCTGTCGCCACTATTTAATGTGAAATGGGGTCGTAGCCATTTTCACGTTTCCGTGCGCTCGCATGAGTGATCGGCCGCGGTCTCCCTGCGTGTTTCCGCGCTCGCATGTGAAAATGGCTACGACCCTATTTCACGCTTGGCGCTCTTCGCCCAAAAGTTCGCGCAGGCGTTCGATCGGCAGGTAATGGCGTTTCCCGCAAAAGTGGCAGTAAACCTCTGCGGTCTCGCCCTTTTGGACCATGTCGCGCAGCTCGTCGGCGCCGAGTGCGGCGGTGGCGCGTGCAGCGCGCTCTTCGTCGCAGCCGCAGTAGAACTCGACGGGCTGCTTGAACATCGAGCCCATCATGAGCCCCGCCATCATCAGCCGCCCCAAAGCTGCCGTGACCACGGCCGCGGTATCGTGGTTCTCGTGGGCGGTTTGCACCGTGCGGCGTGCCGAGATGGCAAATGCGCGCACCATGCCGTACGCCGCCGTCCCCCGGACCATGTGGTCGTCTGCGCGCAGGCGGGCGGATTCAAAATCGATGATGTTCATAGGGATGCCTATCGGTTGTAAATTAACGGCGCCCGAGTGATGCAAGCACCCGTTTCGTCTCCTCTTTGCGGGAGCACATTATAAGCGCTGTGCCTTCGAATACGCGCCCGACGCGCAAGCCGCAAAATGCTCCGCCACATTGGTTGCAGCGGAGTTCGTCAGGTGTGTATCCGAGTAAATCCGATTATGTCAATTCGAGTTTTCGGTCGTTCAAGTACATAGTGCAATATTACTCGATAGTTCACCCTGTAAACGCTTCGAAATGATTGATTGAGAATCACCAATCTTCTTCAGTGTCGTAGGGATCGTACTCGTCATCGTCGTCGTCCCAGGGCGACCAGCTCGCCTCGCGTTCCGCCTTTTCAGACGCGCGTTGCATCTCCTCGGCATACATCGCGCCGAACGCGCCCATGGCGCCGGCTTCACCAAAGCCAAGGCTGCCGTCGTGGTTGAAGTCGAACATCGAACCGAGCATCGGGTGGTTGTTGAAGAAG
>CAMPAJ010000232.1 GCA_946631805.1 uncultured Eggerthellaceae bacterium | reverse complement strand
GAACCGCGTCTCTAAATAATCGCTGATTTCAACGTGATGGCGCTAATCCCTCGCGCCTCGCGGGACCGAGGCAACATCGACATCGCTGTTGCGCTCCTCGTTGAGGTACGGGTAGCGCGCGACCTTAGCCCGGATGAGCTCCATGACGGCAACCCTCGCTGCCCCAGATGACCTCAACTTCGGTGCCGATCTCGGCGTATTCCGGCTCGATAGTGCAAAGCGAGACCATCTTGCGGTAGTACCAGGTGAAGATTCGGCCAGTGCTCACGCCGACAAGCTTGTCGTCGACCATGACCTTGTCGGCACGGTACTCAAACGCGCCCGTCGGATCGTAGTCTTCGGCCTGCTCCATGGTCTCGTAGGGCTCCTCATCGCCGAACTGGCTTGCCCACACGTCCACGACGTCCTCGTCGTTCCACTCCAAGCTCACCATGACGCGGTGGTCGCTGTCGGCAATTTTCTGCAGCGCCTCCTTGCCGCGGAAATCATGGTTGAAATTCACCGTGCGGCCCCAGCCGAGCTCGTAGGGGTTCACGTAACGCAGCTCGAGATCGGTGCCCAGGCTGCCCGCGAGCCTCTGGCCGCTGATGGCGTACACGGCGATGGGATTGCCGGTGTCCTGCAGCCACTTCATGAAGTTCGGGTCTTTCTCCCAGGCGCACGGGAAGTGGATGATGAACTGCGGGAAACCGCCCTCGGTGTGCGTGTTCCAGTACGCATGGCGGCCGAGGCGCTTGATGCCGTATTTCTCTCCGTACTTCAGCAGCGCGGCGTAGACAGCCTGGGAGTCCTCGAGCTTGCCGTGGACCTCGTAAGCGAGCGATCCGGCCATGCCGATGCGGCAAATGCGCACGTCCATGCCGTCGATCGTGGAGCGGCGGTGGTTCAGGAACGGCAGGTCGTGGAAATCCTCTTCGGTAGCCGCCTCGACGATCTCGAGGGAGCGCGGGCCGCCAAGCTGGAACAATGAAGTCCTCGCCGGTGTAATCGCGCCATTCCAGGTCGTAATCGCCGGTCTCGATGAGGTACTGCATGTAGGGGCCAAGCCAGTAGGTGTAGAACTCGTCGTCATCCAGGCACAGCAACATGCCGTCATGTCTGCGTGCTGGACGAATGGCCAAGCGACGAGCTGATGATGAGCATCACCAAGGAGAACAACTTCTCCGAGACCGCCTTCACGGTGAAAACCGAAGACGGTTACGACCTGCGCTGGTTCACGCCGGGCGGCGAGATCGACCTATGCGGGCACGCCACGCTCGCCACCGCGTTCTCGCTGTTCAGCTTCTACGAGAAGGATGCGGAAAGCATCACGTTCCACACGCTGAGCGGCGACTTGTTCATCGGAAGGCGCGGCGAGCATATCCAGATGGACTTCCCCGCCTACGCACTCAACGAGATCCCCGTGACCGACGCGATGGAGGAGGCCATGGGCGCGAAGCCCGAGAAGGCGTTCCTCGACCGCGACCTGCTGCTCGTCTACGGTGACGAGACCACGGTGCGCGACATGACACCCGACTTCGCCAAAGTCGCCGAGCTCGACGGCCTCGGCGTAGCGGTGACGGCGCCCGGCGCCAACCACGACTGCGTCTCGCGCTTCTTCGCCCCCGAAATCCAGGTACCCGAGGATCCCGCCACGCCATGAACGACATCGGCTCCCAGGAGAACAGCCCCGACCTGCAGAATAGAGACCTCATGTCGTAGGTCGTGTGGTAGCGCGCGATTTCGCCCTCGAACGGCGTGCCTGCAAGCGCGTACTCCCACGCCTCTCACACCGCGCTCGAGCAGTCCCTGTCGCCCTTCTTCACGCGGATTGTCCCCGCGTCGGTCGCCACGTCGCAGTAGCCAGACGTCCCGTATCGTCCAGGCTGCGAGTAGCCGTGCTCCGGGCAAGTGCAGAGGTGCTCCATGATCTGCGCCGCAACGTTAGCCCTGTTGATAGTCATATTTATTCCCCCTTAAGAAAAGGGCGCCGCACCCTGGCGACGCCCAAGCCGATTGCCCGTATGCGTTTAAGCTGCGTCTGTCTCCTCGGGCAAGTGCTTGCCGATCTCGGCCATCACGGGCGACAGCACCGCCATGCAAAGCGCCACGACGATCGCCCGGGCCGACGGGTCTAAAAACGACCGCGCCCACCAGCACATCGATGTTGGCTACGAAAACGCCCAAGACGCCCTGCGCGATGGTCCGCGCCAGCCGCCACTGCCACTCGTTACTCGTCAGGAATGCGTTCATTTGTCCTCCTCCGTCCTGTGGTACAGCGTCACGATGTCGTTCTGGGCCACGGCCATGTCCTGCTCGAGCTTGTAGGTGCGCTCAAGGACCTGGTTGTGCTTCTCGACCTTGGTGGCAAGCGCATCGAGCTTCACTTCCATGACGGCCCTACTCCGTGTGTTGGAAATGAGCACGCCGATGAGCGTGAGAATTCCCGTGGCCGCCACCGCCAATACCGATTCCATCAAGAGCACCCCCGATGCCTGAAACGACCTCTTACAGATCGAGTATCTGATGGCGTCACAAACCCGAATCGAGCCCGAATACGACGAAGGCCCGACGCATCTGCGCCGGGCCAACGCCGGAAAGGAGGTGGTTGCCGCTAAAGGGCGATGATTAATATCAGGATAGGGAGTGTTATGAAAGCCACCAAGGTTGCACAACCTGCATTGGTTTCAAGCTGCTTGGAGGTGTCGTTGTTTTCAGCTTTGCGCGTTGATTCTTCAACAACTACGCTCGTAGCTATATCTTGAGGGTCTAAGCCTCCATCGCCATTCCAGTCGATAAACTTCATGCGCTCATCCTCTCGAAATACGCCTCTTCCATCTTGCAAATCTAAATGGCGAATTTAGGTTCGTGAACGTGGAGCCGACTCTTCTGCCATTGGCTGCAGCAGCATAAATCTCTAAAGAGCGGCCTTACCCAGTATCGCTTTTGCTGGGAAATGGGAACGTTGTCCTCTTCGTGAATGAGCATGGGATAGCAGAGTGCGAAGGTGTCCCTTGAATAATCTTCATCCATCAGGTTTTCGATTTCCCCATCATCGAGAATGCCGCTCTCGTACATCTCCTTTAGCGTCCGTTGGACGAACTGCTGGAAGGACATGGAATCATCGTAGTAGAGCTGCGTGCCGGCTGCGCTCGTCTTTGCTGCGGCGTCGAATCTGGAAGCGGGTTTTGCGTTTGCCGGCGTCTTATTCTGCGTAGCTGCGAAACGCACGGTCGCGGCGTCCTGGATAGAATCGTATTCCCGATGGCAGTCCTTGCAGAGGAAAAGGAAGGTCTCCTCGACCGGCTCGTGTGCGGCAACGATCTCGCCTTCGAACAAGTCAAGGTTTACGATGTGATAGCCGTTCCCGCTACGGTATTTCTCAAGGACCTCTCGAACGATGACCTTCCGCTCGCGCCCTCGGACGTGCGCTGCCTCCAGGGTTCCGTTCTTTCTGCCGCAGTGCTGGCAAACACCGTTCTCCAGGCTCTTGTAGGGCCGTACCAGGGTTTGCACCCTGTTGCGGATGCGCGGCATGAGGTACTTGTCGACGTCTTCGATTGTCCCGTAGAAGCTAGACATTGTATTCGTCCTTTCACTTGGTAGTTTGCGTTAACGGTAGCTGGTTACGCATCGCTGATCGTGTTTTAGGGCGTGTTTTGCCAAGGGGTTGCTAGCCCTCCTCTCGTAAGCTGATATGGGTGTTGGGTTTACGCTACGCCAATCGGCCCCGGCTGC
>CAMPAJ010000231.1 GCA_946631805.1 uncultured Eggerthellaceae bacterium | reverse complement strand
GACCGCCGCGCGATACGCCGCGCGCGCCTCGCCCAGACGCCCCTCCACGAGCTGCTTGTTCATAGCTGCAAACACCTCGGGAATATGTATGTGGCGCGGACAGCCTTCCACGCAGTAGCCGCACGCCGTGCACGGAATATCGTGCGAAGCGCCCAAGATTTCACGCGCCTGGCGAATGACGTCCATTTCGCGTTCGTCAAGCGGGCGAAAATCGCGCATAAACCCAAGATTGTCTTCCATCTGGGCGACGTTTGACATGCCCGAAAGCACCGTCAAGATACCGTCAAGCCCTGCGACGAAGCGAATCGCCCACGACGCATACGAAGCGCCAGGCGCCACTTCGTCCATGAGGGCGCGCACCCCAGCGGCGGGTTTGGCCAGCGCGCCGCCCTTTACCGGCTCCATCACGACAATGGGTTTGTCGTGGGCGCGAGCCACCTCGTAATTCTCACGCGATGTGATGGCAGGGCTTTCCCAATCTGCATAGTTAATCTGGAGCTGGACGAAATCAACGTCGGGATGCTCGTTCAAAATCTGGTCGAGCAACTGCGGTCCCGCATGGAACGAGAAGCCAAACTGGCGCACACGCCCTTGGCGTTTGAGGTCGCGCACGTATTCCCAAAGCCCCAGCTTCTCGTAGCTGCGATACGTCGAGCTCATGAGGTTGTGTAGCAGGTAATGGTCGACGTAATCGACGCCGAGGTTCTTGCAGCTCGTCTCGAATTGCTTGCGCGCCATGCGGGCCGTCGGAGCAATCATGGTGTTAAGCTTCGTCGCTATCGTGAACGAATCGCGCGGATGGCGCTTAATGAGCGCCTTACGCGTCGCCGCCTCGGACCCCGGATATATGCGGGCCGTATCGAAATACGTGAAACCCGCGTCCAGGAACAAATCGACCATCTGCGCAACCTGGTCGACATCGATCTTCACGCCCTTGCGCGGCAAGCGCATGAGCCCGAAGCCCAGTTTCCCCTGATTATCCTGCTCGATCGAAGAAGCACCGGCTACCGCCTGCATCACCAGAGAATCCACCGCGCCCACCACCCTTTTCATCGTTATAGACGTAGAGCATTCTAGCGTAGACGACTGCGCAAATCCCCGACACGTGTCTGCAATCGAAAATGCATGCATCGCGTGTTGGGGAAGCAAAGGGAAAGACCGACTCCCGCCTTTACGGAAGGCGGCTTCCACCATTCCGAGCATAACGCTTTCGAAATACTAAAAAGGCTGCGACTGATACAGCCAACCTGGTTGGGTGTATCAGTCGAGCATCCCTTCACAATACTTAGTAATTTCCCGAAAAGCCCGCGAACTCTGCCGGGGGCTCGTAGCCCGGGAAGTACTCCGCAAAATCGAGCTTCAGGTACTCGCACAAGTCGAGCAGCTCGATCATCGTGCCGTCGTTAACGGGAATGCCGTTCTTGCGGCGGTCGGCTTCGGCAAGCACTTCTTTCTGACCGTGCGTGTAGATGCGCTCGGCGTCTTCGGCATGCGCGCTTTCGCGCAACCTGGACAGGTAATCGGACAGGTGCCGCTTGATGGCGTCGGCATCTCCAAACGCAGTGGGATTAATGGCCGCGAACCCGTGGCAGATTCCCGTTCTATCGGGAAACGTGCAGCACTCGTCGCTCGTCACGCCCAGCGAGAGAATGGAGCTGAAAATCTCGGCAATCATGCCATAGCCGTAGCCCTTATGGCTGCCGAGCTGCTCGGACGCACCGCCGAGCGGCATGATGCCGCCGCCGTTCTTGCCCACGATGTTGCTGAGCACGCGCGGTGCCTCATCGCTCGGCGCGCCGGTTTCATCGAGCGCCCAGCCCTGCGGTAGCGGCTTGCCCATCTTGTTGTACATCTCGAGCTTGCCGCGGGTGACGACCGTCGTCGACGCGTCGAACAAGAACGGGTACGGCTCGGCCGGCGCGGCTACGGCGATGGGGTTCGAGCCGAGCATGGCCTGACGCCCGAACGTGGGCACCATGATGGCCTCGGAATTCGTGCAAGAAAAGCCTATGAGCCCGCGCTTCGCCGCCATTTGCGCATAGTAGCCGGCGATGCCGTAGTGGTTGGAATTGCGCACGCTCACGATGCCGACGCCAATCGCCTCGGCCTTTTCGATCGCCTTGTTCATGGCGAACACGCTGATGAGTTGCCCCATACCCGAATGGCCGTCCACAACAGCGCTCACCGGCGTCTCGAACACGACCTCGGGCTGGGCGTCACGGTGAATCTGGCCTTTTTCCAAACCCTTGTGATAGCGGACCATGCGCTGCATGCCATGGCTCTCGATACCGTACAGATCGGCCGTTAGCAAGACGTCGCTAATCTGGTCGCTTTGGGTCTTGTCGAAGCCAAACGCCTCGAACACATCTTTGCAAAAACGCTCAAGGGTGGCCAGGCTCCATGTTGCGTACGCCATTCAAGTTCTCCTTCAAACTCCCGCATTGCTCAAACGTTGAAAGTTTAACGCATTAGCGCATGCGCACGAACATCTATTAACGGAGTCTTGAACCTCTGCATCCGCTGTTCGTGCCAACCTCTTGCCCATCCAGTCCGCCCGAGACGGCAATGACGCCGCCTTGTTTAGCTTCGGTGAGCCGATGCGCGCAACCAGGCTGGCTCAATCCAAAATGTGTATTTGGGGTCTGACCCCAAATACACATCGCAAGTCAGCCAGAACAAAGTGGCCGCCCCGCATACGGAACGGCCACTCCACCAGTTTATGTTCGGGAAAGAAATGCGCATTCTGACCCCTGGGGTGAGAATGCGCATCCACAGACCGATGCGCTACGCGTTGCGCACGGAGTCGATGTGGCGGGTGAGGTCGAGCATCTTGTTGGAGAAGCCCCACTCGTTGTCGTACCAGGCCATGAGCTTGACGAAATGGTCGTTAAGCGCCTTGCCGGCGCCCTTGTCGAAAATCGACGTATGCGGGTCGCTGCGGAAGTCCTGCGAAACGACTTCGTCCTCGGTGTAGCCCAGGATGCCCTTGAGCTCGCCTTCGGACGCTTCCTTGATGGCGGCGCAAATCTCGTCGTAGCTCGCCGGCTTCTCGAGGCGCACGGTCAAATCGGCGATGGAAACGTCAGCCGATGGGATGCGGATGGAAACGCCGGTCATCTTTCCCTGCAGGTCGGGAATAACGCGCCCGACGGCATCGGCGGCACCGGTGGTGGTAGGAACGATGTTGCCGAAGACCGAACGGCCCAGACGCCAGTTCTTCTTGGGGAAGCCGTCGACCGGCGACTGGGAAGCGGTCGTCGCGTGAATAGTGGTCATGAAGCCCTCGACGATGCCGAAGTTGTCATGGACGACCTTGGCAAGCGGGGCGACGCAGTTCGTGGTGCACGACGCGTTGGAAACGATGTTCATGCTCGCCTCGTACTCGTGCAGGTTGGCGCCGCACACGAACATGGGGACGTCTTCCTTCGTGGGGCCGGAGATGACGACCACCTTCGCGCCCGCATCGATGTGTTTCTGCGCGTCGACGCCTTTGCGGTACTGCCCCGTGCACTCCATGACGTAATCGACGCCCAGGTCACCCCACGGAATGAGGGCCGCATCGCGGTACTTCACGTCATCCAGGACCGTGATCTTCTTGCCATCGACCGTCAGGATACCGGCTTCGTCATCGAACTCGATCTCGCCCTCGTAGCGGCCGTGAACGGTATCGTACCTCACGGCATAGGCGATTTGCGAGGCAGGATGACGCGGAGCATTGATG
>CAMPAJ010000230.1 GCA_946631805.1 uncultured Eggerthellaceae bacterium | reverse complement strand
GAACATGAACGCCGCTTTCGCGCCATCGGAAAACTCGGGGGCCAACGTTACCGCCAGAAGCACCAATCCCGCAAACACAAGCACGGCTGCGATGACGCCGACGAGATTGCGGCCGAGCCAGCTTTCAACGCTTCCCTTCATGATGCCCTCCTTTGTTATAGGTAACATTTGTCTCTTATTATAGAGACAAATGTTACCTTTTGCAAGTGCGAGGGTTTTTTGCGGCGGCGCATCACAACAACGGCCCCGCTGCACGATGCAGCGGGGCCGTCGATACGCATCAGAACGAAAAGCGGCTACTTCCCAGACGGAACCTCGATGTCGGCGAACTTGTCGGGGTCGCCCTCCTCGCCGATCTCGGTGGGGTCGCCGTGGGCGGTGAAGTCGTCGTAACCGATGGGCTCTTCGGTCTCGGCGCCAGCGTCGAGCAAGTCGGCTTCGCTGATGGCAGCGTAATCGTGGTTCTTGAACACGTCGACATCGAGCATGCCGCTCACGCGCGCCATGCACGTGGTCACGACGGCGTCGCCAGTTACATTGATAGCGGTGCGTCCCATGTCGAGCAGGCGGTCGATGCCCATGATCATGGCCACGCCTTCGGCGGGCAGGCCGACCGACTCGAATACCATGGCCAGCATGATGGTGCCGACGCCTGGCACGCCGGCGGTGCCGATAGACGCTGTGACGGCGGTCAGCACGACGGTCGCGAGCGCCGCGGGAGCCAGCTCGATCCCGAACGCCTGCGCGATGAACACCACGGCCGCGCCCTGCATGATGGCGGTGCCGTCCATGTTGATCGTGGCGCCCAGCGGGATGGTGAACGACGCGACCTTGGGGTCGACGCCGATCTTCTTCTCAAGCGTTTCCATGTTCAGCGGGATAGTTGCGTTCGACGAGCTGGTCGAGAACGCGAACAGCATGACCGGCAGCATCTTGCGCAGGAACTGCAGCGGATTAAGCCGCGTGAACAGGGTCAACAGCAACATGTACACCACGAGTAGCTGCACGAGCAGGCCCAGGTACACGGTGCCGATGAACTTGATCATCGGCAGGATGCCCGTCAGGCCCAGGTTGGCGAACGTACGGGCGATCAGGCAGAAGATGCCGATCGGAGCGACCTTCAGGATGAGGCCGATCATGTGCATCATAACGGCATTGAACTGCGTGAAGAAGCGGTTGACCGTGGCGACTTTCTTTCCCAGCCGGCCCAGGATGAAGCCGAGGATCAGGGCGAAGAAGATTATCTGCAGCATGGTGCCATTGTTCATGGCGGCCACGATGTTGGTCGGTATGATGTTTATCAGCATGTCCGCCATGGTCTGGTCGGTCGTGGTCGTCGACGGCTCGACAGCAACGACGGCGGCCATGTCCAGCCCGATGCCCGGGTTTGTGAGGCTGGCAAGCCCGATGGCGATGATGACGGCCAGCGCGGTCGTGCACAGGTACATGAGGATGGTGCCCACGCCCACCTTGCCGAGCATCTTCGGGTCGCTCATCGACGCCGCGCCGCAGACGATCGAGCAGAACACGAGCGGCACGACCAGCATCTGCATGAGCCTGATGAACCATTGGCCGAGCACGTAGAACACGCCTTCGATCAGGTACACGTCGACTGGCGATCCGTCGGGCACGGCGGTCGAGCAGATGATGCCGACGACGATGCCGGCCGCAAGCGATACCAGGATCCACGTGGTCAGGCTGACGCTCTTCTTGGGTTCGGGTTTCTTGGTTTTTTCGGATTGTGCGACGTCGCTCATGGTGTCCCCTTTCAGCTACGGTTTAACTATATCCCACAGAAAAACCCCGCAACCGCAGAATAGCGTGAAGCGGCGCGAATAGTCCGTCGTCTGCGGTTGAGGAAGTGGGGAAGTGGGCGTGACGTGCGTGGGCGCCCGCGCGGGATAAGGGTTTCCAGGCAATCTAGCGCGTTACTGGGCGCCGACCAATGTGTCGAGCCACCGAGCCCTGATAAGGCGCGCCCACCTCATATGCAACCAACTGTGACATATATAAACATGCGTTGGTAGTCGTTCAGCGAATCGCAAGTTGAGACGCTTATCGTACAATGTGCACAGGTATCAGCGCGTCTGCGTGACGCGCATGGCTCGTCGGCGCAGGGGTGGTTGCGCCTGGGCCCGCGGGCCGGTTGGCTTCGAGAAGAAGGGGGAATCCATGTCTGAGGAGAAATGGGTTTGCACGGCGTGCCCTGGATGGGGCGACCACGAATTCTGCGCCATCAAGACCGTCGTCAAAGACGGTCAGATCGTGCGCACCGAAGCGGTTGACTACACGGGCGCCGAGGCGGGTGAAGGCCATTGCTGCCAGAAGGGTATCGCATCGTGGCGTCAGGTATATGCCGAGGATCGCCTGCTATACCCCCTGAAGCGCGCGGGCGAGCGCGGCGAGGGCAAATGGGAGCGCATTTCGTGGGACCAGGCGCTTGACGAAATCGGCGCCAAGATGATGGAGCTCGCCGAGAAATACGGTCCCGAGACCATTACGTTCTGGAACATCACGACGAGCCTGCCGCCTTCGCAGGGCCTGGATACGCTGCTCGGCAACCGCCTGTGCGGTTTGTGGGGCGGTACCGACCCGCTGAATGCCTACGGTTTGGACAACGGCCCGTATTACGCATCGTATTTCGACCTGGGCGATTTTTACAAGTACATGATGATCGACCCCGTGAAATTCGATGCGACGACATACCTCATCATCTGGGGCGGCAATCCGGTCGAGAACCAGCAGCGCGTGGCCAAGCACATCGTCGAGGCTAAATCGCGTGGCGCCAAGATCGTCGACGTGGGTCTGCTTTTTGATGCGTCGGCAGGTTACGCCGATTGGTTCATCCCCGTTAAGCCTGGTAGCGATACCGCATTGGCCCTGTGCATGGCGCGACAGATTGTCGAACGCGAAGAATACGACCGTGCGTTCATGACGAAGTACACCGTTGCCCCGTTACTCGTCGACGTCGAAACCGGCAAGTTCGCGAGCAACGAAGGCTGGTTCTACTACTGGGACGAAGAGGCCGGCGAAATGAAGCCGACGGCCAAGGGCGCCGAGGAATACGAAGGCACGCCTGCTTTCGAGGGCGCTTACGAGTTGGACGGCCGTACGTACAAGCCGGCGTTCCAGATGCTCAAAGAACACCTGGCTACCTACACGCCGGAATACCAGGAGGGCATCACGGGCGTTCCCGCAGCCGACGCGATAAAACTCGGCGAGGAATACTCGGCGCACCGCCCCGCGTTCATCGTGGGCGCGCTTGGCATCCGCTACCAGAACCAGGGCGATGCTTACCGCGCGTTTTACCTGCTCGGCATGCTCACGGGCAATCTGGGCCATCCCAATGGCGGCGTGACGAGCGAGATTCAGCCCTGCGGCTGGCCGCTTGGCTTCAACAACCCTTCCATCATCTTCCCCAACGGGCGCGAGGCCGACAAGACGGTGTTCGTGAAGAACGGCGACTACTTCGAGGATGCCAAGAAGGGCAAGTACAAGGCGTTCATCAAGGTGGCGGGCAACCCGGTGCACAACTGCCCGAACCGCAGCCGCTGGATCGAGGACACGTTCCCCAACATGGAGCTCGTCGTCGACGTGGACGTGTGGATGACCGACACCGGCGAGTATTCCGACTACGTGCTGCCCGCGGCCATGCCCTTCGAGCGCGAAGAGCTCATCGCCGCCGCGCAGTACAACCACGCGGTGCTGCAGCAGCCGGCTGTCGAGCCGCGCGGC
>CAMPAJ010000229.1 GCA_946631805.1 uncultured Eggerthellaceae bacterium | reverse complement strand
CTACGTGTCGGTCGACGCCGCTTGGCGCCTTTCCAAGGACGTGCACCACGTGACGAGCCTCGACGACATCTGCGCTGAGTGCGACTACATCACCATCCACGTGCCGGCCATGGATTCCACGAAGGGCATGATCGGCGCCGCGCAGGTCGCGCTCATGAAGTCCGACGCCGTGCTGCTCAACTTCTCGCGCAACACGCTCGTCGACGAGGAGGCCGTCGCCGCGGCTCTGGGCGAGGGCAAGCTGGGCCGTTACGTCACCGACTTCGCCAATCCCACCATCATGGGCGTGCAGAACGCTATCGTTCTGCCGCATCTGGGCGCTTCGACCGCCGAGGCCGAGGAGAACTGCGCCGTCATGGCCGTGCGCGAGATCGTCGACTACATCGAGAACGGCAACATCACGAACTCCGTCAACTTCCCGGCCGTCAGCCTGGGCGCCCGTCGCCCCGAGGGGCAGCGCATCGCCGTCCTGCACAAGAACGTTCCGGGCGTCATCAGCGGCATCACCGACGCGCTGGCTGACCATGGCCACAACCTCGCCAACATCACGAGCAAGGCGCGCGGCGACTACGCTTACGCGCTCATCGACATCGACGACACCGTGGGCGACGATGCCTTCGACAAGATGTCGGCCCGCGAGGGTGTCCTGCGCGTCCGCTTCATGTAAGGAGCGGGGGCAGCGGTCGGAAGACCGTAGATGCAGAGGTGTGGAGGCGCGAAGGTCAAGGTCGTACGGGCGCGAAAACCAAGGCCCGAAGGCCGAAACAAGAAAGCGCCCGAAAGCACGTTCGCAACTTTCGCGCAACCGAATGCCGAGCAACCGACAAATGAGGGGCGGTGCCCAAAAGGGTGCCGCCCCTTCGCTTTCCGCATGTGCAAAGGGGTCGTAGCCATTTGCACGCGCACCCCCCCCTCACGGGAAAATGCACGTAAAACAATAATGTACTAAAATATGCCGAATGGATAACAACCGCCAAAAAACGAATGTGAGCGAAACCGTCAAGAACGCGGCGTCGGGATACGGCGTCGTGGTGCTTGGCACGATTTGTTTCCTCTTGTCGCTGGCGGTGCTCTCGGCAGTCGTGCGTATCATCGTCGGAGCTAGTGCGGGCGCCTAAGGCGCAACCGGAAGACGCGGAGGCTCGAACCGAACATGTGGCATCGCCTTTCATTCTACGATGTGCGCGTAGTGGGCCATTACCTGGGCGTCCTCTTGCTGTTCTCGACCTTTGGCCTTTTGCCCTCGATTTTGCTGTCGGTCTTGTTCGCCGAATGGAGCGCGACGTCGCGCTACCTGTTCACGGCCGGGATATTCCTCGTGGCAGGCTCGGCGCTGCGCTTTCTGCGCATTCAACCCGGACGGCTCTCGCGCCAGCAGGCGCTTGCCGTGACGGGCTTGGCTTGGCTCGTCCTGGCGTTCTTCGCAGCCATTCCGCTGTATTTCTCGGGCCATTACGCCAACTACCTCGACGCCTTGTTCGAGGCGGTTTCGGGCCTCACGACGACGGGCGCGTCGGTCGTCATGGACTTGGACCACCTTTCGTACGCCGACAACATGTGGCGGTTCATGATGCACCTGATGGGCGGCCTGGGCTTGGTCGTCGTCGGTATTTCGTTCGGCTTGTTCGGAAAATCCGGCGCCTCGCTGTTCACATCGGAGGCGCGCAGCGAGTACGTCATTCCAAACGTCGTGCAAACGGCGCAGTTCATCGGCCGAATCACGCTCGTGTTCATCGCGATTGCGACGGCGCTCGTGTGCTCGCTGTGCTTGTCCATCGGGATGGAGCCCGCCCGCGCGTTCCTGCAATCGCTGTGGGTGTCGATTTCGGCGTTCATGACGGCCGGTTTCGTGCCCATGAGCCAGAACATCATGTACTACCACTCGCTTTCCATCGAGTTTGCGCTGGTGCTGGTCATGCTCATGGGCTGCATCAACTTCACGTTGCATGCCGAGATAATCAAGGGGCGCGTCAGGTCGTTTTTCGAGGATATGGAAATTCGCGCGACGGCGCTGTGGATCGGCGTCATCGTCATCGCGTTCATGGCGTCGCTGGCGGGTAGCCGCCTGTTCTCGGACTTGCCCGCCATGGTGCGGCGCGGCTTGTTCATGATCTTTGCGGCGTTCACGACGACCGGGTTCCAGAACATCACGACGACCCAGCTCAACGACTTCTTGTCGTCGGGCGCGTTTTTGGTGCTGGCCATCCTCATGGCCGTGGGCGCTTGCTCGGGCTCGACGGCGGGCGGTATCAAGGTGCAGCGTTTTGGCATATTGGTCAAGGGAATCGTCGCCACGCTCAAGGAGACGCTTGCGCCCGACAGCGCTCGCGTGGTGGCATCGTACCAGCACATCGGCCGAAGGATGGTGACGCCCGAGCTCGTGCGCGAGGCGACGACCGTCCTGTTGCTGTACGGGGCCACCTACGTTATCGGCGCGCTCGCGGGCATCGCCGGCGGCTACGAGGCGTCGCAGGCGATTTTCGAATCGATTGCGATGGCGTCGAACGGCGGCATCACGTCCGGCATCGTCGTTCCGGGCATGGCTTGGCCGCTTGAGCTGTTCTACTTGTTCGAAATGTGGGCGGGCCGTCTTGAGTTCGTGACGCTGATCGCGGTGCTCATCCAGATCGTGGTCTCCGCGACGCCGAGCTCGCTCGTGAGCAGCGTGTACGAGTGGCGCCACAACCGCTCGAAGAAGGTGCTGTAGCCATGGGCGAGATGCGCGAGCAAATGAGCCAATTGTGGCTTGGGGTGTTGGCGAGCGGGGCCCGAGCGCGTGCATGTGTGTTTGTTTTCACGCTCGTCGTTTGCGCTATGCTTGCGATTTCGCTCGGGGGTGGCGTGGCGTATGCGGACGAAACATCGTCGGGCGCCGACGCCCCTGCCTCCTCCGAGGATTCCGCCGCTTCTGCGGAATCTGCTTCTGCATCTGCGGATTCTGCCGCCGCTTCCGCAGGCTCAAGCTCGTCGAACGCCCAGTCGCCGCAGGATTCGGAAGGGGAGTCCAGCGAAGCTTCGGCCGCCGTGCCCATAACCGAGGAAGCGCCCGTCGAGGTCGACGGCGAGCAAAACCGCGTCGACCCCACGCAGCGCGCTGACAACTCGTTTATCTACGATACGACCGTTGATTCGCTGTTCAGTCAGTCGTCGCTGTACGAGGGCAAGATCGTCCAGGTTGCAGGAGAGGTTATCGGCGACATCGTCGTGGAAAGCCCCGTCGATTCAAAGAACTGCTGGATCACGCTCACGGCGACGGATGCGGGCAACCCGGCCACGATTTCGGTCCTGCTTTCCAACGAGCAGGCGACTCAGATCGACCACCTGGGGCGCTACGGCGTGACAGGCACGACGCTGCAGGTGCGCGGCGTGTATCATCAGGCCTGCTCGGAGCACGAGGGCTTGCCCGACGTACATGCGACCGAATCGAGCGTCCTGGCGCGCGGCTTGGAGCATCCCGACAAGTTCGTGCTCGAAGATTTTGCACCCGGTATCGTCGCCCTGGCCCTAGGCCTCGTCCTCATGTGGGTGTACTACTTTGTGCGCGAACGTATGCGCTAGCCCCCTGCTAAACCGCCGTTGACGTGGGGGCGACATGCCTCCGCCGTGGGCGAGCGTGCAGCCCTATGCATTAAAGGGGACTGTCCCCTTTAATGCATTAGCGTTTGCGTGGGCGCTTTCGCGTGGCGGGACCCTTTTTGCGGTCCGAAGCTTTTTCGCCACGCAGGTGGCGCGCTTCGTCGCGGCGGG
>CAMPAJ010000228.1 GCA_946631805.1 uncultured Eggerthellaceae bacterium | reverse complement strand
TCGCGCTCATCGTGTCGCGTTACGGCTTCTACGCGGTGAGCATCATCTAGCCGCAACCGTGCCCTTTTGGCGGCGCCGACCGCCTACCCTCCCTCAGCCGGGGCCGCCGACTCGTCGGCGGCCCCGGCGCGTTTATGACAACGAGGGCGGTTCCTATTGTTATGCGAAACGGCTCGAGGTAACGATTGCCTTTGGCCGATTTGGCATGCAGCCCCTTTCGTTTCTGCACATTCAGTTGCGCATTTGTAAAAAATAAGCAAGCCGCAGGACAGAATTGGCGCAGGTGCGTATAACTAGAGGTGCGGCACGAATTGTCAAAGAAGCGTGACAAATTTGGCCGCGGCCATAGGCTTGTGTCCTATAATGATAAAACTATGGAACAACGCGTGTGCTGTGCGCAAGCGAGCGCATGATGGTTAAGGCAGTCAGCGAGGGGGCGAAGGACCTTGTCTTTCTTAGATAAGCAACGAGGAAGTTCCTCCAAGGCAAAAGCCAAACCCAAATCCAGCTCCGAGCGCGAGCTTCAAAAGCTGCGCCGTATGGACCTCCTTGAGCTGCTGTTGGACCAAGTGCGCGAAAACGAGGAGCAAAGCGCGGAGCTCGCCGAGCTGACCGACCTTACCACGCGTCTGAAGGACAAGCTCGACCAAAAGGATGCCCAGATCGAGCATCTGAAGGAGCGTCTGGATCACAAAGACGAGCAAATCCGCGATCTCGAAGAGCGCAGGAGCGCCCTTGTTCAGGCTGCCGGCCTGGTCGACGAGGACGAGCTGCACGAAATTGAAGAGCGCGCCATGAAGAAGTACCTCAAAGAGGCTGCATCCAAGGGCAAAGGACTCGATAAGTAACCGTGGCAGAGCAAGGCAACAATCCCGAGCCGAACGTTAACGCAGGGCACGATGCGCAGCTGCCCAGCCAGGCTAAGCTGCGCGCCGAGCTGACCAAGGAACGCCAGCGTTCGACGTTCTTCCGCGTGTTGCGCTCCACCATCTTCTCGCTGGTGGTCGTGGCGGCTGCGGCCGTCATCATCGTCACGTTGGTCCTGCCCATCCTGCAAGTGTCCGGCAGCTCGATGACCGATACCCTGCACGACCAAGACATCGTCGTTGCGCTGCGTGGCAACGACTGCGAAACCGGCGACGTCATCGCCTTCTACTACAACAACAAAATCCTGGTCAAGCGCGTAATCGCGCGGTCGGGCCAGTGGGTCGACATCGATGATCAGGGCAACGTGTACGTCGACGGGGTGTTGCTCGACGAGCCCTACGTCAAAGACAAAGCCAAGGGCGAATGCAACATCAAGCTGCCCTACCAGGTACCCGAAAGCCGCCTGTTCGTCATGGGCGACCACCGTTCGGTTTCGGTCGACTCTCGTTCTACGACGGTCGGCTGCGTGGCCGACGAGCAAATCGTAGGCAAGCTCGTGTTCTGCGCCTGGCCGTTCACGAGGTTCGGGTTCGTGCATTAGTATTATAACGATATGACTGGATTTAGCGATAAATGTCGCCTGGTCGAAGGCGGAGGCCCACTTACCGAACAGCAGCCTGGCGTGGCAGGTAAGCGCGAGTTTTCCGGCGTGGAAGAGGTTCCCGCCGATGTGGTCATGGCCCTGTTCGACGTCGAGGTCCTGTATTGCAGGGGCGAGCTCAAGGAGGCCCTGGTCAAGGCCAACGAGCTCATGTGCATCGACCAGGATGCCGTCAAGGCTGCGGCCTTGAACTACTGCATGGTCATCCATATGGCAACTAACAAAGTTGACGAGGCTTACGAAGATTACTGCACCCTCAAAGAGCTTTGCGAGAGAGGCCTGGCGAACGCAAGCGACGCCGCATCGATTGCGCCGTACGCGCTAAGCGCCCTGCTCATAGAATCTACCCTCGTGGCTACGATTTTCGACTATCCCGAACCCTGCATGCAAGTTGAAGGGTTTCCCGCCGGGATGAAGGTGTATTTCGGCTACCTGCTTGCCATGCGCGAAATGCGTGCGGGTCGTTACGAGCGTGCAATGGGCATAACCGAGGCATTCCAAACGCTCATCGGCAACGATTTTCCAGAATCCAAGGTGTTCCTGCATCTTGTGACGACCGTTGCGGCCATTATGCTCAAGGACACCTCTCGCGCTGAGGCCGAGTTCGAAGCAGCCTGGAAACTGGCAAAGCCCCAAGGCATAATCATGCCGTTTATTAGCATGAATTTTTTCATGCTGGGCCTGCCGCGCCGTCACAGCGAGGTGTTCGGCGCGGATGAGGCACACAAAATCGAGTCGATGGCGCGCACGTTCCGCGACGGCTGGTTTGGTCTGCGCGAGAAATGCGGGCTTTCGTGCGAGGCAAAGGACCTCACATCGCTCGAGTGCTACACGTCGGGGCTTGCCGCCTTGGGGTGGAGCAACAAGGAGATTGCCAGCTGGCTCCAGATTTCCGAAAACACCGTAAAGCATCACCTGACGTCCAGCTATCAGAAGCTGCACGTGTCGAGTCGCAAGGGTTTGCGCGAGGTAATCGTCAAGCAGTTCCTGGGCGGCTCGTACGAGGGTGCGCTGCGTTAGGCGCGCGGATTCGGCCGGGTAGTTTACGGCTCTTTTTGAGTGCGAATAGACGATGCGGCGCATATGGCACAAATTCATGCAAAATAGTGCTAAACCCCAGTTCAGAGCATAAAAACGTTTTCCGATTGAGCGTCAAAGCGCGTCAAAAATGCCCATGCGAATAAATGGCTAAGCAACCTTGGTAACCTAGCTAACGTTACAACGGAATTACTACGCTCGCGCTCTTTTTTATATTCGCGTGTAGCACCCGAGAGGTGTTTGGTATGAGCACAGTAAGCCAGAAGAACGTTGCTATCGAAATCCGCCGGCAGGAGGCCAAGCGGCGTCGCCGTTTTCTGACCTTGCTCGGCTGCATGGTTGTCATCGCCACCGCCGTCGCGCTCATGGTCCCCGCGCTGAGCATGACGCGCGGTGCGCTCGTGTGCGAGATTCCCGAACATCAGCATTCCGATGCTTGCTACGAGCTGGTTCTAACTTGCGGCTTGGAAGAGGGCGAAGGTCATCAGCACGTTGATGCGTGCTACGAGCGGCAGTTGGCGTGCGATCTCGCAGAGCATGTGCATTCGGATGCGTGCTACGAGGCCGAAGCCACTGCGGAAGACCTCGGGGTCGATGGCTTGGACAACGCCTCCGGCCAAGTTGCTGCCGGCATAGCGACCTCTCATGATGGTGAAAGCAGCGAGCGGGCTGATGGCCAGAACGCTGATGCGCAATTGGGCGAAGACGCCCAATCGAATTCCGCGACGACAGAGCCCGCTCAAGGCGAGCAAGGTGTTGCAGCTGCCATGGCTGACGGCTCCGACGCCCAGGAGGGCAACGGCCAAGGCGCGGCGGCCGAGGCCGACCCCGCTCCCGCGCAGGAGTTCGCAGCATCGCTCAAAGACGCCGACGGCAACGTCGTGACAGTCGTGAAGGTCAGGGCCCCGCAGGGCGCCCTGCCGGCCAACAGCTTCATGAAGATCGACGGCGTGATTGCCGATGACGTGCGCGAGCGCGTTGAATCCGCTTTGCTCGAGGAGCTCGGCGGCGAGGAGGCGCCTTCCATCAGCCGTATCGACGCCGTGGACATCATGTTCTTCGGCGAAGATGGCAAGCAGGTTCAGCCCACCAAGAAGGTCGAGGTCAGGATCTCCGCGAACGTGATCCGCGAAATGCGGACGCCCCTGGTCCTGCACGTGCGCGAGGTCGACGGCATCGTGAAGGCGA
>CAMPAJ010000227.1 GCA_946631805.1 uncultured Eggerthellaceae bacterium | reverse complement strand
GCCGAGGAATGCCCGTTTCCGCAGGGAATCCGAGAAAAACGCGGCTTAGCGTCTCGGCTATCTGAGGCTGTAGAGTGCCTCCATCTTCTCGTCGGAGAGCCACTCCGACGCTTCCTGCACGATCTTCGGCGTGGCTGCTTCCATCGCCTTCTGCATCATGTCCACGGTGGCGAACGCGTAGAACGACGAAGTGGTCGCCATGCTCTCATGTCCCAGCAGCTGCATCACCAGCGGCAACGGAACGCCGGACTTGTAGAGGTCCATCGCCTTGGTCTTGCGGATCAGGTGGCAATGCAGGCGCCCCGGCATCGACGGGCAGGATGGGCGCGCCATCTCGCCCGCTTGCTTCAGGGCCCTGGTCACGGCATCCGAAGACAGCGCCGTGGGAATCCCGCTGTGAATGCTGTAGAACAGCGGGCGAGATGTATCCTTGCGCAACTTGCCTGGATGGAACTCATCGAGGTAGACGCGCAGGTGGCTGGCACACTTGTCCCCGATCGGCACCACCCTGGTCTTGGATCCCTTGCCCAGAAGCGTCGCGTGTGCGGGCTTGGCCAAGGTCAGGTTCCCGAGGGACATGCCCGTGAGCTCGGAGACGCGCGCGCCGGTCTCGTACAGGGTTATCAACATCGCGCGGTTGCGGCGGGACTTGGCCGTGGCGCCGTCATTGGCGGCGAGCAGGGCGGCGAGTTGGTCGGGCTCCAGGTACTCGACGGGCTTCTTGGGGACGTTCGGCGCCTTTACGGCGCGCATGCCCTCGTAGAGCCCGGCGAGCGAGGCGTCCTCGTCGGCGCAGTAGCGCAGGAACGCCTTCACGGCGGTCATTCGCAGCCCGACCGTCTTGGGTGCATGCCCCTTCTCGTCGCGCATCCAGGCTATCCAGGCTTTGAGGTTGGCCCGTTCGAGGTTCTCGAATGCAATCTTGGGCTTGGGGGTGCCGCCAGATACGATGAACTCGATCAGGCACTCCAAGGCGATGCGGTAGGCCTCGACGGTTTTGGGCGACAGCCCGCGCACCTTGGTGCAATAATCATGAAGGAAGGACCTCGCCATGCCCCAGAAGCTGGCGGTGCCGTCTTCTCTGTTGCGTTTAGGCATCGAACCCCACCTCCGGCAAGACGGAATCGTCTGAATAGGCGACGACATCGGCGTATGCGTCCATGAAGTCGGGGGATGTGTGTACGTAGTAGTAGGTGCTGTCGAAGGTTGCATGACCCATGTACCGGGCCAGATACGGGAGCATCGCCGCGACATCTTTGCCTTCCACGCGCCAGCGCTCGAGGTTGGCGTAGGCGAATCGGTGCCGGAAGCAGTACGGCCGTGGCTTTTTGCCGTCCTTCGATTCGGGCAGGCCGGCAGCTGCCCATATGCGGTGGAACACCGCACACGTCCTGCCGCTGGTCACGGGATCGCCCCAAGCGCCCACGAAGAACGCGGGCCTGTCGGCTCCGAACAACGTCGTCGTCCTCGCGTCGCATTGTTCCAGCATGCCCGCCACCTCCTCGGTGATGGCGAGCCTCCGCGAGCGGTTGCCCTTCGACCACATGATGTTTATCGCGGGCGCGCCGTAATCGACGTCGCAGACCTTGAGTCTGCGGGCCTCGCACGTGCGCAGCCCGCAGGCGTGCATGAGCCCGAAGAAGCAGGGTGCTTGCCAGGCCCACGGCGTCCCGTTGTCGAATGCGGCTGCGGCACCGAAGAACGCGTCGACCTCGGATTTGGTGAGCAGGTAGGGGGCGATGCGGACCATCTTTGACTTGAACTCGCCAGAGAGCACGTACGCGTCGGGGTGCCCGTTGGCGCGCATGAACCGGCCGAGCTCGCGTATGTGCGACATCCACGACAGGTGCGCCGGCGATACCTCCGCCCTGCGCTCCTTCACCCATGACTCGACGGTATAGCGGTCGAATTCCTCTGCGCCGTGCTCTACGCACCAGCGGTCGAAGGCGTAGAGCGTCCAGTTCCTGGAGCTGCTCTCTATTCCCACGCTCGTTTTGAACGCCACGAACGCCTCTATGTCCGCGGCAAAGGCGCTGGAGTACGGATACGCTCTCATACGACCGCCCCCTTGGGCAACGGCAGCACGCAGGAACGCATGCTTGCCTCGTCGGCCTCCATGTAAGCGTTGGTGCTGTCGGGGTCGGCATGCCCCAGCACCGCCGATATCACCGGTAGCGCGGCCCCCGCACGCAGCATCTTGGACGCGGCGTTGTGCCTGAGCAGCAGCGTGCCGCCGCCATCGACCCCTGCGGCTTTGAACGCGCGCTCGATTGCGGCGTATATCGCCGCATGGTCGCGATGCGGCGTATGCGGTGCCTTGGCGCGCACGAAGACGTTGCGTTGCTCGCTGTCGGGGCGCTCGTCCAGAACGTATTCGCCCAGCGCCTCGAGCACGGCGGGTGCGAGCGGGACGGTGAGCGGGTTGGAGGTCTTCTGCTGTATCATCGTAGCGGTCGATGCGCGCCAGTCGATGTCTTCCAACCCGAGGTTAATTATGTCGCACGCCCGCATCCCGGTAGTCAGGGCGAGGAGTGTGATGGCGGCGTCCTTTGCGGACACGTGCCTGTTGCAGCAGGCCCGGGCCACCTCCTCCGCGTCCGCGTCGTCGAGCGTGGGCACGATTCCGCGCCGCCTGGGAAGGTTCGCGAGCTTGAGCGCGTCCGCGAGATCCGCCCTCCCCAGATATTTGAGAAAGGGCCGGAAGTTGGTGATCATGTGCTGTCCGTCGGTACCCTTCCAGCGCCCGAGAATGTCGGCGACGAACCCGAGGACGTCATCCGGACCGGCAACGTCCAAGCTCGTGACGCCGTGGCCCTCCAGGTAGACTGCGAACTCCCGGGCCAGGCGCCAGTAGTAGTCGCGCGTCCCCTTCGCGAGGCCGCGGGCGTGGTTGTCCCGGTCGTAATCAACAAGCGCGTCGAGCAGCGCCGGAGATTCCGGCATGGGCGACTCTGGTGCCCAGCTCCGCACCGACAGGTCGATGTGCCCGGTCGCCCAGTAGACACCAACGATGTCGGCGACTCTCTTCTTCATGCCGACCACGTTATCGCAATAAGCGCTGCCGTCCGGCTTGCGGGCTGCCGCCCAGCGAGAAGCGGTCTCTTCGTCGTACTCCCCACCTTCGCATGCCCGCTCCAGATACCGGAAGTACTTGCGGTATCCGTCGATGGTCGACTCCATGTAGCTTGCGGCCTTCATTGCCTCGCATGCGAGTTCGCAAACCGCGCCAATCCTTATATCCATGCCATCACCTCTTCCTTCGCATCGGATGGATACTGGGAGAGGATACGGCAGAACGCTAAGACGATTCCCGTTTAGGCAGCGCAGCGGTTGACCTGCGCTCTTGAGAAATTCCTCGGCTTAGCGTTTTCCTCGGCATAGTCGCTGCTCAGCCGAATTCGGCTGAGCTCCGACCGCGGGTCGCAGTACACCAGCAAGGCCCTGGCGCGCTGGGCCGGCGAGCACGGCGTGCGCCTGTCCGTCGGCAGGACCGGCAGCTGCCACGACAACGCGGTCGCGGAGTCCTTCTTCGGCTCGATGAAAAACGAGTGGTGCTCCAGGTTCAGCTACAGGACCAGGGCCGACGCCCGCACGTCCGTGATCTGGTACATAGAGTCGTTCTACAACAGGATGCGCCCGCACTCGAGCGTCGGCTGGAGGAAGCCGGCGGAGCTGATGGGCGAGATCCTCGAGAGGTTGCGCGCCGGCTGCGGGGAGGTGATGGAGGCAGCATGACTTCCTGAGCTTTTTGTGTCTGAAATCTTGACACCGCTCAGAATGAC
>CAMPAJ010000226.1 GCA_946631805.1 uncultured Eggerthellaceae bacterium | reverse complement strand
AACCCGCTGCCTAGAAAGGCGCCGCGCAGATACGCCGACGCGCAGCATTGCTTGGCCACGAGCGAAGGGGCCACGCCGAGCCGCAACGCTCCCCCATCGAGGACGCCCATATCGCGCAATGCCTCGGCAAGCCCCTGCTGTGCCGGCACGTCTATGAGGTAATTCGGCGTCTTGTGGAGCACGCTTCGCCTGGTCGTGAGTTCCGTGCGCAGCCCGTACGTCTCGTGCAGGAGCCTCCAGGCCAACCGCGCCACCGATGGCGCATCGGTGACGATCTCGAGGCGATAGCGACCCTGGCCGCTTATGAACAGCGTCCCCTCGATGCGAATCAGCGCGGCGAGCAGGGCCCGGTCGCAATGCGAGCAGGTGGGCTCTACCCGCGCGAGCTCCTCCTTGACGTCGGTATTGAACGACATTGCCGAACGACCTCTTCTATCCTAGCGCCTGAGCAGGCTCGCGAGCCTCGAATGCGGATGCTGGCCGTTGAGGACCTCTGCGAATACGTGGCGGAGCTTCGCGGGATCGTGCCATGGGGGGTGAAGCTCGTCGGCAAGGTCCTCGAGCACGACGCGCGTTCCCATGCTGCGGATATGCTCGAGCTCGTCGTCGTCCGTCTCGACCTTGCGCACCTCGCCGTCGGCATCGTCGACCTCGTGCCCGAGCTCTTCCTCGAACTGCGGGGATGGATCGTGCACGAGGATGTAATCCACGAGCCCGGCGGCGCCATGGTCCATGAGGGCCTGGTAATGGTCGAAGACGTGCATACCGCGCGTTTCGCCCTGCATGTCGGCGAGCGAGCACACGAACACCACGACGGCCTTGGACTCGGCTATGGCCTCGACGACGCCGGGAACGAGCAAGTTGGGGATTATGGACGTGTACAACGACCCCGGGCCGAGCACCACCAAGTCGGCCTCGCGAATAGCGTTGAGCGCCGGTTCGTAGGCCTCGAGCACGCCCTCGCAGCTCAGCGCTACTTTCTTGAGCGCCGTGCGCGAATGGTTGGCCACGGCCTGCCCCTTGAGCATGCGGCCGTCGCGCGTCTTCGCCACGAGCGTCACGCGGTCGAGGGTCGACGGGTACACATGACCGCGCGCATTGAGCAGCCGCTCGCAAATTTCGATAGCCTGCGGGAATCCTTCGCTCGTCACCTCGAGCGCCGAGAGCATGAGGTTGCCGAGCGTATGGTTCTCGGCAAACCCGAACCGCATCTTGAATGCCTGGGTCATGGGATCGTCGGGGTCATCGGCCATCGCGGTTATGCATTTGCGGATGTCGCCCGGCGCCGTCGCGCCGGCAAGGTCGCGCAGTATGCCCGTGGAGCCGCCGTCGTCTGCCATGGCAACGACGGCATTCGTCGCCACGCCCATCGAGAGCAGCGTTCGAATCGAAACGGGCGCGCCCGTGCCGCCGCCCACAACGACAGCCTTGAGCTTGCGCTTGGGCTTTTCGACTGCAGGCATCTCGGGAAGCGCGGCGAAGGCGGCCGTCGCCGACGGATCGTGTCCGAAGGCATCTGGCACGAGCCCGCTCACGACGCGCTCCCGGCTTCGTCATCGGCATTGGGGTCGGCGCCCACGAGCACGCCGTCGTCGCGCACGGCAAGTGCGAGGTCGCGGTGCGCGACGCTTACGCGGTATCCGCACGAGCGCAGGTAGTCACCGGTCGCCTCGGCAAGAACGACGCTGCGGTGCTGGCCGCCCGTGCATCCCACGGCGATGGCCAGCTGCTGCTTCCCCTCCGCAACGTAACCGGGCATGACGCAGTCGAGCAGCGCGGTCCAGCGCTTGAGGAACGTCTCGGTATCGCTGTTGTACAGCACGTAATCGCGCACCTTTATGTCCAGGCCGGTCATGACGCGCATAACCGGGTCGTAGAAGGGATTCGGCAAAAACCTCACGTCGATGACGAGGTCCGCGTCGAGCGGCGCGCCATGCTTGAAACCGAACGAGTACACCGAGACCGAAAGCCCTGTGCGCTGCGTGCCCCCGGCGTAGCGGTCCTTGATGATGCGGCGCAGCTCGGCCGGCAGCAGGTTCGTAGTGTCGATCACGAAATCGGCGCGCGTCTTGAGCTCGCGCATGAGCGCGCGCTCGCGCTCGATGCCATGCGAAATCGTGGCGCCGTCCTCGCACAGGGGATGGCGCCTGCGGCTCGACTTGTACCGGGATATGAGCTTGTCGTCTTCTGCATCCAAGAACACGATGCTATAGCCCAGACCTTCGTCGTCGAGACCCTTGAGCGCAGCCGTCATGCTGTGGAAGAAGCTGCGGGAACGGACATCGCACACGATGGCGATGCGCCGCTCGCCGTCGCCGCTGTTGGGAAAATCGGGCATGTGCACGAGGTCGTCGATGAGCGACGGCGGCAAGTTATCGACGCAAAAGTATCCCAGGTCCTCGAACACGTGCATGGCCTCGGTCCTTCCGGCACCGCTCATGCCGCTCACGATGACGATTTGGGGCATGCCCTTCGACTCGTCCATGTTCACCTCCATCCTCCGACGCCGCTCGCCCGCCCCCTGCTCGCATTTCGGACGGCGCTTGCAGCGGCGTTATGCATTCGTGCGCTCATTATACTGCCGAAGTACGAGGAAAACCTCTTCGGCAACGTCTTCGGGAACGGCATGCGCCGCCTTTATATCCTCCAAGCTCGCCTGCTTGAGGTTCCTGAACGATTTGAACGCCTTTATGAGCGCTTTCTTCCTCACGGGCCCCAACCCGGCAACGTCGTCGAGCACGCTCGCCGTCATGCCCTTTCCGCGAAGCTCGCGATGGAACGTGATGGCGAACCGATGCGCCTCGTCGCGGACCTGCTTGACGAGGTACAAGGACGCCGAACCGCCCGGGAGCACGACCGGGCCTGTGTCTTGCCAGGGCACGAATATCTCCTCGTCGCGTTTCGCGAGGCCGCACAGGGCGATGTCGGTGCGGCCCATGTGCTCGAACATTTCCATGGCGGCCGTGAGCTGGGGCTTGCCACCGTCTAGGATGATGAGGTCGGGCTTGCTGCCAAACCGCTCGTCGGCCATGCGCTCGTCCGAATACCGCCTCGACATGACTTCCTGCATGCTCAGGAAATCGTTGGCCTCGTCCAACGGCGTCTTTATCTTGAAACGGCGGTACTGGTTCTTGTCGGGCCGGCCGTTCGTGAAAACAACCATGGACGCGACCGTGTAGCTGCCGTGTATGGTCGAGATGTCGAAGCATTCTATGCGGTGCGGAGGCCCGTCGAGCGCAAGGGCGCTCTCGAGCTGCAGGAGGGCGTCGTTGATTCTCTTGTCCTCGTAGTTCGTGCGGACCTTGTATCGAAGCAGCGTATGCTTAGCGTTCTTCTCGGCGAGCTCGACGAGCTCGAGCTTCTCGCCCTTCCTGGGAGAGGTGAAGCGTACCTTGGCACCATGCGCGCTCGCGAGCTTTTCCGTAAGCCAGGCACTCATGGCCTCGTCGTCTTCGGGGAGCATGCGCACGATGACCTCTCGAGGAATCGACGTCGTCGCATCGTAGTAGCGCAGCAGGAATGCGTGCAGCAAGTCGTCGTCCGGAACGTCGGAGCCCCTGTTGAGAATGAACTCGTTCGAGTTCATTATGCGGCCCTCGCGGACCATGAACACGTGCACGCCCGCGATGGTCTCCTCGCGGAACAGCCCTATGACGTCCGCGTCGAGGTTATGCGCCGACACGGCATGCTGTTTATCGGAAAGCGCGTTGACGGCCTGGATGCGCTCCTTGATGCGCCCCGCGGGCTCGAAGTCGAGCTCGGAGGCGGCCTCCATCATCTCGTCTTCGAGCTCCG
>CAMPAJ010000225.1 GCA_946631805.1 uncultured Eggerthellaceae bacterium | reverse complement strand
CTGATTCCGTCGTCTGCGCCATCGGCCAGCGTTCGCGTCGTGCGGCGGCGGATGCCCTGCTCGATGCCGCGCCGTTCGTGCGCGTCGTCGGCGACGCCGTGCGCCCGTCCAACATCACGAACGCCGTCTACGAAGCCTGGCACGCAGCATACGATATCTAGGCAAAAACCTCCTTCGTAGCTGTCGTCCAGCCTTGCGGCCTTGTTGTAGAGGACGAGTATCGCGAACAGTGACAGGCTGATACACCCGACCAGGTTGGGTGTATCAGTAGGTGTAACAGCGCAATCGGAACAGCGGAGCCCCGCGAGGTCGGGGTGGTGGGTCTTGAGCGATTCTGCAGCCACCGTTCCTGTAATCCACTTAGGTTAGGCGAAGCCAAGCGAAAGGCCCACCACCCCGGGCTCGCGGGGCGGTGGGATTAGTTTATGCGGGATAGGTTTATCGCATACTACCGAGACCCGGGCACCGAAGGCCCCCACCTCCCGTCGGGGAACCGCGCTATCACGTGGGCGGCCTCGGCTTCGACGAGCAATTCCATGAGCTTTGTCTGGGCATCTGTCTGGCCGAACTCGCGTGCGGCAAGCTCGAAGAGCTGCTCGAGGCGCATCGGTTCCGCCAACACCGCAGCGATTACGGGATGCACATCATCGAGCGTTGCAAGGTCATCTTCTCCTGGACGCTTGAGCGCGCCGAACACGCTCATGAGCTCGTCGGCAAACGACTCGTCATCGACGACGGGCAGGGCGCCTTGCAGCAGTAGCCTATTCGACCCATGCGATGTAGGAGACGTAATTGACCCGGGCACCACCAGAACATCGCGGCCGGCGTCGAGCGCATCGTCTGCCGTAGAGAACGTCCCAGAAGGCAATCCCGCCTCGACGATGAGCACAGCCGCGCTCAAGCCGGCGATAATGCGGTTCCGCTCGCGAAACATGTAGGGCAGAGGCGGCGTATCCCAAACCCGCTCGCTTACAACAGCGCCTCCCCCATCGATGATTCTCTGGAAAAGCCCCCTGTGCCTCGCCGGGTAAATCTGGTCGCAACCGCCGCCGAGTACCGCGACCGTACGGCCCCCGCAGTCGAGCGCCGCGCGATGCGCTTCCGAGTCGCAGCCGAGCGCTCCGCCCGAAATGATGGTTATGCCCTTCTCGGCCGCTATCCGCGAAAACCTCCGCGCGCATCCGATTCCGTACGGCGTCGCCCTGCGCGCGCCCACGACGGCAAGACCGCGGTCAAGCGCCTGCAGCGTCCCTATGCCAAAGAGCACATCGGGCGGATTGGGTATCGCACCGAGCTGCGGCGGATAGCGGTTCTCGCCGAAGCGCACCACAAAGCGCTCACCGTTAAGCGTATTCGCACTGCTCATCTTCCCACCCCATCCCTGATGCGAAATCCAAGCGCCTCGCACAGGTCCGCTTTCTGGACGGTTGCGCGCTGCGCCATGTCCGCAATCGTGCGGGCCACTCCGAGCGTGCGCACGATTGCGCGGCCGCTCATATGGTTGAGCTGCGCCATTTTCTCGAAGAACCGCTCGTCATCGTCGTTCAGCTTGCATGTTGCGATTATGTCCTGCGTCGTGTCGCCGAGCTCCTCCTTCGCACGCCGCCACGATGCGTACTCCCTTCCCGCCATGACGCCTTCGCGCAATTGTTCGGACGACAACCCGCCATTGGGATTGAGCACTTCCTCGGGCGGAACGCGGTTGACGTCGATATGCAAGTCGATACGGTCCATGAGCGGGCCGCCTATGCGGTTCTGGTAATCGTTGACCTGCTTTGCCGTGCACGTGCATTCCCGCTCGGGGTCTCCGTAAAAGCCGCAGGCACAAGGATTGGCCGCAGCTACGAGCATGAACCTGGCCGGGAACACGACGTTCCCATCGGCACGGGAAATGCTCACGAATCCCTGCTCTATGGGCTGACGCATTTGCTGGAGCACGCTTACCTTGAATTCCGGCAGCTCGTCGAGAAAAAGGATCCCCTGGTGCGCTAGCGATATCTCCCCTGGCCGAATGGGCGATCCGCCTCCTATGAGCCCTGCAGCCGTCGCCGAGTGATGCGGCGCCCTGAACGGCCGTATTCCCGCGAGCGTCTGGACCGTGCTCTGGCCGGCCAGCGATTGGATAACGGCTACCTGGAGCGCTTCGTCGTCGCTCAAGGGAGGCAAGATGGTCGGCAGCCGGGCCGCGAGCATGGTCTTCCCCGAACCGGGCGGGCCGATCATCAGCAACCCGTGCGATCCCGCAGCCGCTATCTGCAATGCTCGCTTGGCCACCTCATTGCCGGATACTTCCCGGTAGTCTAAACGCAAAGGTTCTGCCGACACCATGGGCGCACCTATTGCGCAGAAGCGCTGGTCGCGGAAATCGATGAGCCTCGTGACGCCGCGTTCGCGCAATCCTTCGACGGGAATGAAATCGTCAGCGTCAGCCGAGCAGCAAAGCGCCATTCCCAGGTCACGAGCACATAGCGCATAGGCGAGCAGCCCTGTAATCGGCCTTACGGCCCCGTCAAGCGAAAGCTCGCCCACGAACAGGGAGTCCCGCACGATATCGGGATGAATCTGTCCGCTTGCCACAAGGAGGCCGACGGCTATGGCAAGGTCGAAGCCCGATCCGGTTTTTCGCAAGGAGCTCGGTGCCAAGTTTACGAGCACGCGATCGCCCGGCATGGAATACCCGGACGCCTTGAGGGCGACCTTGACGCGCTCGCGCGCCTCCTGGACAGCCGCATCGACCATGCCGACGACGGCGAAGCCGGGCAAGCCCCCTGTCACGGCGACCTCGACGTCGACGGGTATCACTTCGGCGCCGCGCAGCACGGCACTGCATACCGTGCATCTACCGGGCATCTCAACGCACCACGCCGAACGCGTCTACATAATGCTTTATGAGGCCGCGATCCTCGGCGATGACGACGATTGCGATGACGTCGAAGCGCACGTGAATGTCCACCTCATCGTATTCTCGCAGGTACCAGATGGCGATCTTCTCGTACCGGGCGCGCTTCTTGGGGCCGACCGCTTCCGACGGAAACCCTTTCTTGAAGCTCGTCCTCGTTTTGACCTCGACGAATACAAGCGTATCGCCATCGCGGGCGATGATGTCGGCCTCCCCTGCCGGGCACTCCCAATTGCGTTCCAGGATCTCGTATCCGCACAACCTGAGATACCGCGCCGCAGCGCTTTCTCCCCGAGCTCCGAGTTCCTTGTTGCGCACGCCGATGGGCTTGCCGCCATCGCCTTCGCGGCAATGCTCCATCCGCCAGCCTTCTTCGAATTCTTCCTCGAACTCGTCGAAATACTCATCGTCGTTCATGTACATAGGCACCCCTTTCCTCGATGGGGCCATGTTAGAAGACGAATCTTTCCCAGCAGGTCTTTGGGCGCTGGCACGAAACGGCGCTAGATACCGTCTGGAAGTTGCGAAAACCTTCCCCGAATCGGCGCGCTCTATGCCCCGAATCCTAAACGACTTTGCACGCAGGGTTATTGAATATGAATTTTGGTTTTAGAAAAGGGATTCCTGCATGAACGACCTGCAGAAACTCTTGCGATGCACAGGCGATACCCCGAAGTCCCTAATCGCTTGGGTATGCTGTGCAGAACCGTAACCCTTGTTCTGCTCGAAACCATAGCACGGATAGGTTTTTGCAAGGTCGCACATGAGGGCATCGCGGCTCACTTTTGCAATTATGGACGCCGCCGCAATGGAGGCACACGACGCATCGCCTTTGACGACGTTTACCTCGCGTTCGTCGATGTGCAGGGGATTGCCGTCTATAAGCACGACATAGGGAATGACCCCACTTGCCTCTA
>CAMPAJ010000224.1 GCA_946631805.1 uncultured Eggerthellaceae bacterium | reverse complement strand
TATTGTGTGCATGCTCGGCACACAAGAAAAGAGCCGACGCCCGTGAGGCGCCGGCCCTTCCATATATGCTTGTGAGGTTATTTCACCTGGTAGTCGACGGTGGCCTGGACCATGGCATCGACGTTTTCGGGCTTGGCGTTGAGCGGGCAGTCGCAGCCGGAGCTCACGATGAGGCCGGTGGAGCTTCCCACGTCGTCGATGAGCTTCGTGACGTAGTCGTACGTGTCGTCGGCGGTGCCCATGGCCAATAGCGTCGCAGGCACGTCGCCCTGGATGGCCATATGGTCTCCGAGCACCTCGCGCGCCAGGCGGATGTCGGTCGAGCCGTCCAGCATCAGCAGGCATTTGCGTGCCGGCAGCTCGCGGAGCGTCTCGAGCTCGTTGTCCCAAGGCGAGTCGAAGTGCAAGATGGGCAGCACGCCGCGCTCGATGGCTGCGTTCACGTATTTCACCTCGTAGGGCCAGACGAATTCCATGAAGGTATCGTGGCTCATCAGGTTCGGCGCAGCGCGCCAGCCGCCTACCCACGTGCCGATCGGCTTGTTGGCCTCGAGCGTCTTGCAGAAGTTGGCGAAGCTGAACTCGAACATCTTGTCCATGGCGGCTTTCACCAGTTCGGGCTCGTCCATGATGTCCATGAAGAAGTTCATGAGCGTGCGCGCGCCGCACAAGCCCTCGATGGGCGTGCCGCCCAGTGCACCGTTGATGACGGCCACATCGGCCTCTTCCTTGATGCGCCCGTTGACTTTGGCGCGCTCCGGGGCGAGCGCGGCCATCTTGCCCACCGGGTCGCCGATCTTTTCTTTCATGAAGCGCGCTGCCCAGGGGCCGTAGCCTTCGTCGATGATGGCTTGGTAGTCCTCTTCGGACATCAGCTCTTTCTCGTCGAGCTGCCACAGCTCGTCGTCAGGCAGCTCTTCGCCGGGGAGCTTGATCTGCGAAAGCCATAGGATGGACAAGCCGTAGGGGTTTTGTACCGGGTTGTGCATGGTGTCGATGCCCGGATGGTCGTGCAAAAAGTCGATGACGGCGTTGGTGGCCAAGTCGATTTTCGTTAGGTGGTCGGCGATGCTCAGCCCCTGAACACGTGCGATATAGGCAGGACCGCTGTATGAGAAGGGGATTTTGTCAACTTTTTTCATGCTTACTGCATCAAGTGTACGTTGCAGGCGCTCTTCGTATAGACCCATGATGACTCCTCTTCTAAATGCTGTTCACTTGCGTATTGCTATCGCGATGTATTGCATGGTACGGTGCTTGGCGCGTAAAATAATCAGAGGCTATTGAGAATTGCGGGCAAAAAATTTAGGCTAAATGCACAATTATCTAACGTGCAGTTGATCGTATGGCCATTGCGGAGGATAAAGGATGCGACATTCGCTCAGGCTCATAGCGGAGCGCTTGTGCAGGCGCGGCTATCGTGCGCTTGCGATCAACGACCGCGGAGTCTACTGCGACAAAGTGCGCATATGGGCGCAGGAAGACGCATCGTTCGGCAGCGATGCGCTCTGCGTGTGCGATCGTCTGCCGGGCCATTCGGGCCTCGATGCAGCCCCGTGCGCGTTCGCCGTCCTCGAGCGCCCGCAACGTGATGTGCGCGTTCCGTACCTGTACGTCGAGGGCGCCAAGGACGTTGTGGAGCTCCTCAATGCCGTGAACGCCGTTAAAGATTCGCTCGACGCCGTCCTGGCTCAAATGGGGGAGGCCGTTTGGGAAGAAGATGGGCTGTACCGCATTACCGAGCTGCTCAGCCAGGCAGTAGGCAATCCCGTCTACATCGTCGACTCGAGTTTCAAGGTTTTGGCCATCACGCGCGATGCCGATATGGAAGAGATGAGCGTCAACTGGATGAACGCGGCCAAGCGCGGTTACCTTTCCTACGACCTCATCGCTAACCTTATTCGCAGCAACGAGCTTCACGACATCGAATCGTCCAGGCGGGCCATAGTCGTGCACTCCGGTTATTTCTACACGCCGTTCGCCAACTATAACTTACGGCTTGCGGGTAAGGTGCAAGGGCATTTGTTCGTCGTTCAAATGTATCGCTCCATCACGCCCGGCGATTTGGAACTCGTTGACGTTGCTGCCGCCTTCGTACTGCGCGCGCTTCAAATCAACCCGTCGTTCCAGGCGCATCGCGGGCCGCTCTACGAGCATTTCGTAGTCGATTGGATAGAGGGCGGATTGGCCGACCAATCCCACGTGCGCCGCCAGCTCGATGCCCTTTCGTTCGATTTGACGGCTTGTTCGGTCGTGGCGATTCTTAGGCTTTCGGTTGCAGGCGACTTCAGGCGCGAGCATCTTGCGCGGCTATTGGAGGATCGGCAGGGGTGCAGGTCCGTATCCCACGACGGTAACGTAGTGGCCCTCTTCCAGCTCAAGCACCGTTCCGAGAAAGATGATGTCGTGCGCAAAGTCGAGCGAATCTGCAAAAGCCAGGGCTGTTGTGCTTGCGTGAGCGATGTGCAGGACAGCATTTTTGATACGCCTCGGGCGTATCGGCAAGCGCGCGAGGCGTTTCGCATCTGCGATGCCATGAACATCGACAAGACCGTGGTGTGCTATGGCGACGTGGCTGCTTACCAGCCATACCTCAACTTTGCATCAGCAGAGGACCTTGACGCTTTCTGCCATCCCGCGGTCATAACGTTGAGGGATTACGACGAGTCGCACGCCGTGAAGCTGTTGCCTACGCTTTCGGCTTACCTGAAAAACGACCGTGACGTGCAGGTGACGGCTGCTGAGCTGTACGTTCATCGCAATACGCTTTCGTACCGTCTCAAGCGGATTGCCGAAATCGCGCCAGTCGACTTAGATGATTTTTCCACGCGTCATCGCGTGCTCGAGTCGATATTGGTTGTTGAAAACTACGAAGGAATAACCGCCCATTTCAGTTAGTTGTTCTTTGTTGGCCAGCTGTTTTTTTGAGCGCGCATTAATGCGATTTTCCGATTGCGTTATGTGTAAGCTTTCGGAGATGCGCACTTTATTTCGCATGCGAATCGCTTCTGATTGTTCAATTGATTGTTTGGGTGCGAAACGGTTAAAAACATATACGAGAACGCTTCGGGAATTTCGTAACAGCGCGCGCAAAAACTACCAACAATTTGCATTCATGCATCAATGGCATTAATAGAGGAAAAAATCGGATATACTTTCGGTAGTTTTGCATGCGGAAAAGGAGGAAGCATGGCAAGAAAAGTCTCTATTTTGGCCGATTTCAAGGAAGCAGACCGCATCCCGCCGAAGGGTAGGAGCTCGTGGGCCTACAAGGTCCTGGAGGAGTTCCTCAACGATGGCCGTAAGATCCTGTACGCCGAGTTCGAGGACGACAAGAAGGCAACGGCGAAGCAGGCTGCCCTGGTCAAGGAGCTCAAGGCGCAGGATTCCCCGTTTGCTGGCAAGGTCAACGTCGAGCGCCGCGGTGACAGGGTGTACCTGCAGAAGATCTAGCAACAAAATGTGTATTTGGGGTCTGACCCCAAATACACATTCGCATTGCTATCGCCAAGGGTCGGGCTCGAACAGGGGCGGTTCCTCGCGGCGGTCGGAGTACGGGTCGTAGCCGTCGTCGTCTTCGTTCTCGGCGCGGAGGAACTCCGATGCGAAGCTATCGCTTTTCTTGGGCGCCATCGCCTTGTACATGGCGTTTCCCGTATTGGGCTCCGACGTGTTCGATTTGGCAGCCTCTGCTTGATGGGCTTCGTCGTCTGCAATCTTGCGCGTTTCGGCCTGGCCGGCCTTTTCGAGCTCGTAGGGCGTCGTCTGGTACACGTAGTAGTTCAGCCAGTTCGTGTACAGCAGCTGGGCGTGCGCG
>CAMPAJ010000223.1 GCA_946631805.1 uncultured Eggerthellaceae bacterium | reverse complement strand
CCGGTGCCGAGCCCCGAATCGTGCAGGATGTCGAGCACGTCAAGACGGCGCGCGATAACGCCATTGACCAGGTATTCCGATTCGCCCGAGCGGAACATGCGCCGCGTCACGACCACTTCGTCGAAATCGACCGGAAGCACGTGGTCGGAATTGTCGAGCACCAAATCGACCTCGGCGACCGAAACGGCCTTGCGCGCGGCGGAGCCCGAGAAGATGATGTCTTCCATAGCCTGTCCGCGCAGGTTGCGCGCAGAGCGCTCGCCGAGCACCCACAGCACCGCATCCGAAATGTTGGATTTGCCCGACCCGTTGGGACCGACGATGGCCGTAATCCCCGGTTGGAGGGTGAGGACGCTGCGGTCGGCAAACGATTTGAACCCTTTTAGGACAAGCGACTTTAAGTACACGGCAACCCTAGCTCTCGTCGCTAGCAGTCTGCGCGCGCTGGCGCCTCTCGGCCTTCAGGCGCTCCTTCTCGGCGATTTCGGCGGCGCGGGCAGCGGCCTTTTCGGCCTTTGCCTGCTGCTGGGCGGCCACTTTGTCGACCTTGGCCTGCGCTTGCGCGGCAACTTCGTCGGCCTTGGCCTGCGCTTGCGCGATGACGCGCTCGGAGCGCTGGTCCTCAGTCAGGCCCAAGCCGAAGAACTCGCCGAGTCGGGCAAGGGTACTCTTCGCCGCCTGGCTCTCGGCTTCTTTCTTCGTGCGCCCCGTACCCTGTGCAAGCCCCTTGTCGCCTGCGAACACCTGCGCAACGAAGGTTCGGTCATGCGGAGGCCCCTGGGTCTCGACGAGCTTGTACGTCGGCGTGATGCCGTCTTCCTGCAGCTTCTCCTGCAAGGCGCTCTTGGGGTTTTCGGGTTCCTTGGCCAAATCGAGCGACATGCGCCCTATGAGCGTGCGTTCCACGAAGTCCGTAGCCGCCTGGATGCCCGCATCGAGGTACAGGGCCGCGACGACGGCCTCGTAGACGTTCTCGAGCGCGGAATGCAATCCGCGCTTGCCCGTCCCCTGTTCGGACGAACCGAACATGATCACGTCGGCAAAGCCCAGATGGTCCGCCACTTCCGCCAGGCTCGCACCCGAAACGAGCGCAACCTTGATGCGCGTGAGGCCGCCCTCGTCGAGGTCGTGGTAGGTATTGAAGGCAATGGAGGCCACGATGGCCCCGAGCACGCTATCGCCCAAAAACTCGAGCCGCTCGTAGGAGTAGCGCACCGAGCGCCCCTCGGTGGCCGATGGATGCGTGATTGCCGAGAGCAGGAGCTGCTCGTTCTTGAATTCGTGGCCGATTATCTTTTGGGCCGCGAGGTAGTTCTTACGTTGTTCATCGTTCAAAGCTAAATCCTCTATTCGCACGTCAAACGACGAATCAGCGTGGCCACAGAGCAAGGTTGGCTTGCGCTTCGGCCAAGCTATTCGTGCATGAGCATGCCATGCCCACCCCGGGCATGGCGCATTTGGATTTAATTGTAGTTCAAAGACGCGTATTACCGCAGCTTCTACACCGTTTGCGCGATAATTTCAGAAACGCCCGAACGCACGTAGGCAGCGCTCGCGAGAACGCCGTTCTTGATCGCACGCGCATTCGAGGAACCGTGCCCGACGATGCAGGCGCCTTTGACGCCGAGGAGCGGCGCCCCGCCCATCGCGTCGGGGTCGATGCTGCTGAGCATCTTCTTAAGGTCGCCCTTTATGGCAAGCGCGGCGAGCTTCGACTTAAGGGAGCTCTTAAGGACTTTCTTGAGCTCGCCGAAGAGCGTTTTCGCCGTTCCCTCGATGGTCTTGAGGCATACGTTGCCCGTGAAGCCGTCGCACACGATGACGTCGAACGGTCCGTCGAGCACATCGCGACCCTCGGCGTTGCCGACGAAATTGGGGACCTGCTCCTTCATGAGCGCATGGGCTTCCTGTGCGAACGTGGAGCCTTTTTCTTCCTCTTCGCCGATGTTGAGCAATCCCACGCGGGGGTTGCTCACGCCCATGATCTTAGTCGCATAGGCACTGGCCATGTTGGCGAACTGCACGAGGTACTCGGGCTTGCAGTCGGCGTTCGCCCCCACGTCGCACAGCACGATGGGCTTGACCGGAGACGGAACGACCGTCGCGAGCGCCGGGCGCGAGATGCCCTTGATGCGCCCAATGACCAACGTGCCGGCAGCCAGGCATGCCCCCGTAGAACCGGCCGAGAAGAAACCCTGCGCAGCACCTTCTTTCACAAGACGGCACCCGACGACAATGGAGGAGTCCTTCTTCTTGCGCACGGCGTTAGCCGGATGCTCGGCCATGCCGATCTCCTCGGTCGTAACGCGGGCGGTGCAACGGTCGTGCTCGGCCGCAAACGATTCCACGACATCGGCGGGACCGCACAGGATCACGTCCAGGTCGGCGTCTTCCGCAAGCGCCGCAGCGACGCCTTCCAAAACAACCCCTGGCGCGTTGTCCCCGCCAAGTGCGTCAACAGAAATCGTTACATGCTCGGCCATTCTTTCTCCTTTATCTCGATGTGTATTTGGGGTCAGACCCCAAATACACATTTTGTGACAGTGCGATCACCGTCGCGAAAAAAGCTTCCAATTAAACGAAACCTCCCAGCACGCAACCGCGCCAGGAGGTTTCGCAAACAATCACGTCTATCGCCGAATTACTCGGTCTCGATGATCTCGCGATTCTTGTAGTAGCCACAGTTCGGGCACACACGGTGAGGAAGCTTGACCTCGCCGCACTGCGGGCACACGCTGCGCGCAGGTGCATCGATACGGTCGTGCATGCTACGGCGCTGATGGGTGCGAATACGGCCCATTCGTTGTTTAGGTACTGCCATTGTGATATCTCCTTCTATAAGCGCTGTAAACCGCGATTCGGCTTTATCCTTTGTAAACACGCGAAATGGTATAGTAGCAAACCGCAACCCCAAGTGCAAGTATATATCGGCACGTTCTTGAAAATTATGCAACCACCATGAGGCCACCACGAGTCACTTGCGATGCAGATACGTTCCACCGACTCATCGAGCCCGTTAGTCCTCGAACTTGAAGTCGGCCAGGGCGGCAAATGGATTGGACTGGCGATTGAAATCCTCCACCGCCTCGTCGCCACCGCAACCGCAATCGCCTTCGTTAAGGTTCGCGCCGCACGACGGGCACAGGCCTGCGCAGTCGTCGCGGCACAGGGGCTGGGCCGGCGCATCGACCATGAGCGCAGCCTTTATGAGCGGCTCCATATCGATGATATGGTCGTCAGGCAGCACGTCGAATTCGTCTTCGCCGGGAGCGTCGTCGTCTTCGTCGTCATAGCCAGGTGCGTCCTGCTCCCCCATGAGGAAGTAGCCCTCGATATCGCCCTCCAAGTCGTACACGACGTCTTCGAGGCAGCGCGAGCATGCGCAAACGGCGCTTCCCGTCGCCGTACCCGCCACTAGTAGGGCGGCACCGGTGTTCGTCACGTCGACGGACCATTGTATAGGCTCGTCGAACCGCAAGTCATCGGGGCCAACCTCCAGGACGGGCAGGTCGAGCACACCTTCAAAATGAGAGCTCTCCGCCAATGCGAAGAGCTCTGCCGGGATCTTGATGAAAGAATCTGCCATGCGCTCCTGCCTAGTGGCCCATCGTCGTGGCGTTCAGGCGATCGCGGCACCGGCGCACGTTCTGCAACAGCGTGTCGAGGCTTTGCTCAACATGACCGAATACCTCGTCGGCGTAGTCTTCGGCACCTGCGCGCGTCTGACGTTCCAGCTCGCGTGCATCGGCCAGAATCTGATCGGCCTGCTGCTGAGAGATGCGCACGATTTCCTGCTCGCTGGCGATGGTCATGGCCTGAGAGCGGGCG
>CAMPAJ010000222.1 GCA_946631805.1 uncultured Eggerthellaceae bacterium | reverse complement strand
TCGGGAATGATCTCGTTGCAGGGGTAGTGCTACCCCCATCAACTTTACGCCGTCGGGTGCACACCACAGCACGCACCAAGATGTATCTTTGACATACAATAGGCATATAGGTTGAAGACTAGGGGAGCGATGTGGCTCGGAGCGAAATGCGTGAACCTACTGAACTGGCTAAAGGCTATGACGCTGCCAGCTCAGGCTCCGGTGCGCACTCTTTTGGGCGGTCATTCATGGTAATCATGTTTGCTCTGCTAGGTTTTGGATGCGCTGCCTATAGCTTGATAGTGTACTCAACCCATTCGGGTACGCCTTTCTTTGCCGTATGGCTTGCGTTCGCTGCTTTTCTATTCATGGGCGCGTGGGGAGTGCATGCAGGGTGGTGGGAACTGCTGCCTGGAGTTGCCAAATGGGTAATCCGCATTGCGGTCGGCCTTGTGATGGCTTGGCTTGTTGTGACCCAAGCGTTCGCCTTGAGCGGCTTTAACGCATCGGGCGAGTTCCATGAAGCAGCTGAACGCAGTGAATATGACGGCGCAGATTACCTAATCGTATTGGGAGCGCAGGTCAGGTCGAGCGGACCGAGTATCGTGTTGCAGAATAGGCTCGATGCCGCAATCGATTATTTGGATGAGCATCCGCATACTAAATGCATTGTCTCGGGTGGCCAAGGTCCTAACGAGACCGAACCGGAGGCGCGTGCAATGGCGCGTTACCTCGAAGAGCACGGCGTCGACGCATCGCGCATTGCCGTCGAAGATCAGTCGCACAACACCATGCAGAACATCGTTTACAGCAAGTCGTATCTAAATGTCGAAAAGGACCGCGTTTGCATCGTAACGAATAATTTCCACGTCTTCCGCGGCGTCGCCTTGGCGCGCAAGCAGGGCTACAACCACGTCGTCGGACTTGCCGCGTATTCGAACCCGTTCTTCCTTCCGAACAACATGCTACGGGAATCGTTTGGCATAACGAAGGACTTCTTGACGGGTAACCTCTGACGCGGGCAGCAGTAAAGGGGGCAGTCCCCTTTACTGCACGCCTTGGGATTTTTAAAGTATGCCAGCAGCCTTTACGCCGAAGTAGGCCAGCACGATGATGCCGACGATGATGCGGTAGACGCCAAAGGCGGTGAAGTCGTTGCGCTTGATGTAGCTCATCAGGAACTTAATGGAAATGATGCTTACGACGAACGACGTTACGACGCCGACGACAAGCACGGCGATCTCGACAGTGGTCATGGCAAGGCCGGCTGCTACGAATTTGATGGCCTTGACGAGGCCCCAGCCGAACATGATGGGAATGGCCAGGAAGAACGTGAATTCAGCTGCAGCGGTGCGCGAGCAGCCGAACAGCATGCCGCCGATAATCGTCGATCCGCTGCGGCTCGTGCCGGGGATAATGGCCAGGCATTGGAACAGGCCGATTTTGAGGGCAGTGGGAACGTCGATGTCGTCGACCGTTTGGATGCGGAAGGGCGAACCGTTGTTGCCAACGGCATCTGCCGGCAAGCCGCGACGAGCAAGCGCGCGGCGCTCGATGCGGCGATTGCGCTTCTCGAGCAGGATGAACACGATGCCGTATGCGATCAAAGCGCAGGCAACAACCCATGCATTATAGAAATGCTCGTTTACCCAATCGTCGAGCGCGAGACCAACGATTGCCGCGGGGATGCAGCCGATAACGACCATGCCCCACAAACGCCAGGTGCCGCGACGCTCTTCGCGCGTCTTTTTCCTGCTAAACGGGTTGAGCTTGGTGAAATACAAGATGATGACCGCGAGGATGGCGCCGATTTGGATAACTACCAAAAACATTGCCAGGAACGATTCCGAAACGTCGAGCTTGAGGAATTCGTCCACCAGGATCATGTGTCCCGTGCTGGAAATGGGAAGCCACTCGGTGATGCCCTCAACCAAGCCGATAACGAACGCTTTGAGTATTTCGATGAACATGTAATAACCTTTGTCGCGGATGTTTTACGCAATGCTTCATTCCACCATACGAGAGCCTCATTTGTTGCGAATCACAGGAAACATCCACGAGTTATATCGTTGATTCTCTGTTCGGGGGGGGATGGTGGATGGCAACAATGGAGCAGATAGGAATGGCAACATAAAAACGGCCCGATGCTTTTATGGAAGGCATCGGGCCGTTTAACGTGCTGGGTTGCTACAGAGCGGAATCTTCGGGAATCAACCTTAGGCGATACGCTTCGAGCAGGCGTTCAAGGTCGGCGATCTGCGCCTTGAGCTCGATGCCGGTGTCGGTGTCGGCAACTTTAGTACGGTGGGCGACGCTTTGAACAACGCGGCGGGACGAATGGATGTCAATCTCGTTGCGCACAGCCGCCTCGGCCGATTCGAGTGGCTCATGCGAGGCGAGCACGAAACCGTATGAGTTGGAAATGAGCGTGAATCCCGCGATGCCGGTCGTGGACTGGTACGCGCGCGAGAAACCGCCGTCAATGGTCAGCACCTTGCCGTTGCATTTAACCGGATCCTCGCCGTCCTTCACCTTTACGGGAACATGGCCGCATACGATATGCGATTTCTCGGGATCCATGCCGAAGTTCTCGAAAATGCCGGCAACGACCTTTTCGTCGTCGAGAAGCGCGTAGAACGGATTCTTTACTTCCTTGCGAGCCGCCTTGTCGGCAATGAGGTACAGCTCGAACGTCGCCATTTTGCTCTTTGCGAACAGGGGAGACCCCTCGCCGAGCCAGAGCCACCACATGAGGTCCTGGCCGCGTTTGCGAGCTTCGGGGTCTTCGCTGAAGAATCCGTCGCGCACGTATTGCTCGAGCACGTCGTAGAGCTCCTTGCCCTTGTATTTTGTTCCGAACACGTCGACTTCCTTGAGCGTGCCGTCGGGGTTGAGCGGCGCGCACGCATGGAACAGCAAAACGTTGTTGCTGATCTTGTAGAGGTTGCCCGCATCCAGGAAGAAACGCATATGGCGTTGGAGCTTCTCGCTGCCGGTGAACGCCTGCACGAGGCGCTGCATGACCTCTTCTTCCTCGTCGGTGAGGCGGTACGGGTCGGACGGGTCGATGGTGGGAAAGACCTTGTCGATAAGCTCGTATTCCACGCCGTCGACGACGACCGTGCCCTTTTCGTAGTCGATTCGATGAAGCAGATTGCGCTCTTCCATATGGAACGTCGGGTTTTCGGCGATGAGCTTGGCCTCGACCTTGAACTGGATGATGGCCATCGCTTTTTGAATCTTGATGTTGAGCTCGGTATCTGCCGGCGTGAGCTGGGGGTTGCCCTTGAGCCCGAACGCAACGCACGGATCGTCTCGGTATGCATCGAGGGCAAATGCCGCGAGCGGCAAAATGTTGATGCCGTAGGCGTCTTCGAGGATGCTTAAATTGCCGTAACGAGCGCAGTTGCGCACGACATGCGCGATGCACCCGCGCTGGCCTTGCGACGCGCCCATCCAGACGATGTCGTGGTTGCCCCATTGGATGTCGAGGGAGTGGAAGCGCATGAGCGTGTTCATGATCAAATCGGGCGCTGGGCCACGGTCGTACACATCGCCTACCAGGTGCAGATGGTCTATGGAAAGCTGCTTCGTAAGGCTGCACATGGCGTCGATGAGCGTTTGGGCGCATCCCGTCCGAATAACTGCGTCGATGATGGAATCGTAGTACTCGTGCTTGTCAACCGCGAGGTTGTTCTCGGTCATGAGCTCGTCGATGATGTAGGCGAAGTCTTCGGGAAGGGCCTTGCGGACTTTGGAGCGCGTGTACTTCCCCGACGCGGTCTTGCAAACTTTGATGAGGTTGAGGATGGTTTTGGAGTACCAAGCATTCTCGTCCTCGACGGTCGGCAACACGAGCCGCATCTTTTCCTTGGGATAA
>CAMPAJ010000221.1 GCA_946631805.1 uncultured Eggerthellaceae bacterium | reverse complement strand
GAGCTTCTGCTTGGCCGAAACATCGACGAACATGTTCGAGCCGCCCCATTCCTCAGGGATGACACCGTATTCCGTGAGTTCCTGGCGGACGCGATCCGGATTCGCGCCAGGCTTGTCAATCTTGTTGACGGCCACGACGATGGGTACGTCGGCGGCCTTCGCATGGTTGATGGCCTCGATGGTCTGCGGCATGACGCCATCGTCTGCTGCAACGACGAGCACGATGACGTCGGTGACCTGCGCGCCGCGGGCACGCATGGCAGTAAATGCCTCATGACCAGGAGTGTCGATGAAGGTAATTTGCTTGCCGTCGATCTCTACAACAGACGCGCCGATGTGCTGCGTAATGCCGCCGGCCTCGCTCGCCACGACGCCGGTATGGCGGATGGCGTCCAAGAGCGACGTTTTGCCGTGGTCGACGTGACCCATAACCGTGACGACGGGCGGCCTTGGCAGCAAGTCGTCTTCGGTATCGTTGTACACGACCGCGTACTCTTCCTCGGGGGAGACCACGCGAACCTTTCGGCCGAGGTCGTCTGCGACGAGCTCTATGAGTTCGTCGCTCATGGTCTGCGTAAGCGTAAGCACCTGCCCGAGCATGAACAAACGCTTGATAATGTCGTTGGGCTGCACGGCCAGGAGTTCTGCAAGCTTTGCAACGGTGACACCCTGAGGGACTTCGACGACGGACTCGTCCAGGACGAGCTCGGGGTCGAGGCCCTTCTCGATTGCCGCCGCTTCGGCCCGCTCACGTGCTTCGGCCTGGCGCTTTTCCTTGCGCTTCTTGCGACGACCCTCGCCCTCATGCGTGGATGCCGCGGCCACGGCGGCACGCGCATCTGCGAGCACCTTGTCGCGCTGCAGCTTCTCGACCTGTACCGCCATCTTGGCATAACGGTCTTCGCTTGAGCCTTCCGACTCCAACTCGGGCACAACCTGCTGCTCGGCACGGTTCTGCTTCTTCTTGCCCTTCTTTTGAGCCGGCTGTTCGGCAGGCTTGGCCTGCTGCTCGGTCATGCGCTTCTTCTCGGCCTCGATCTGGTCGAGAAGCGACCCGAAATTAGATTTTGGCGTAGACGCGATCTTCTGGACGGGCTTGCGCTCAGGCACATGCTCGCTTGACGAAGACTTCTTGGAACCGGAACGACTACGCAGCGCCTCCTCGACGGCTTGCTTCTTCGCAACGTCCTTGGCGATAGCCGCGGCGCGTGCGCGCGCCTTGGCTTCGGCAGCTTCGCGTTCTACCCTTTCGCGCTCGCTTATGATCTGGCTTTCCAAATCGGCAAACGGGTTGTTCTCGATGAGCACCTTACGTGGCTGCTTGCCTTCCGCCTCGTCTTCGGCGGCTTTCTCGGCATCCCGCTCGGCGCGCTCCGCCTCACGCGCGGCTCGCTCTTTCTCGACCGCCTCGCGCCGGGCGCGTTCTTCCTCGGCTTCGCGCTCGATAGCCTCTTGCTCGTCCTTCGTAAGAGGACGCACCGACTCGCTTTCCTCGGCTTCCGCGGCCTTCGGTTCCCCCAGCGCCTTGTAAATCTTGTTGACGTAAGGCTCGGCCAGCACGCTCGCATGGCTCTTTGCGGGAATTTTCAGCTCGCGTAGCTTGTCGAGCATCTCTTTGCTCGACAGCCCATATTCCTTCGCAAGCTGGTTTACGCGCATGCTTGGCATACTATCTCCTATCGTATCTCGTCCCTCGAAGCGCATTCCCTGCATTCGCTCAGAATGCGCGCTGCTTCATCTTCGCTGATGGCGGTTTTGAGCGCCCTCTGCAATCGCTTGGTCCTCATGGCTTCGGCAAGGCATGCCTCATTGCAAACGTAGGCACCGCGTCCCGGCACCCTACCGGTTGCGTCGAAGCGAACCGACCCGTCCGACATGCGCACGATACGCATAAGCTCACCTTTTTGAAGCGAGTTAGCGCATGCCACGCAGGTTCGAACGCGTTTTGCGGTTGCTTCGGCCATCAAGCATTACTCCTGCTCTGCGTGGATCCCGCAGTAGCGGCTGCCCGGGCGGGCATGGTTGCGGCAGCGTACGCCGTCCTCGCTCACGAACGAGCAGAACTCGGTCTCCTCGTCTTCGACTTCGTCGATGAGCGACTCCTCGTCGACAAGAGAACCTCCGATGAACGACGTGCTCTTGATGTCGATGTGCCAACCGGTCAGACGTGCGGCGAGGCGAGCATTCTGGCCTTCCTTGCCGATAGCCAAAGAAAGCTGGTCGTCCGACACGATGACGGTCGCATAGTGGTTCTCTTCATCGATGGTCACGGAGTTTACCTTGGCGGGAGATAGCGCGTTGCCAACGTAGACGGCGGGATTGTCGGACCACTGGATAACGTCGACGCGTTCGTTGCGCAGCTCCTCGACGACCATGCGGACGCGGCTGCCCTTGGGGCCAACGCATGCACCAACCGGGTCAAGGTTGGGCTCGCGCGACGAAACCGCGACCTTCGAGCGAACGCCTGGCTCGCGCGCAATCGACTTCACCTCGACCAAACCGTCGTAGATTTCGGGCACTTCGATCTCGAAAAGGCGACGGATAAGGTCAGGGTGCGTCCTAGAAACGACGATGGGCGGGCGCTGCTGGTCGCCGCGCACGCGCGGAGCATCGCCGGACGGGTCGCGAACATCGATAATAAGAACCTTGATGCGCTGGTTGTGGCGGTAATGCTCGTTTGCGGGGCGCTCGTTACGCTCGTTCGGGCTGCGCTTCTGATCGTAATGCGGAAGCTCGGCCTCGACTCCATCGCGGATCTTGATGATGGTGAAGTCGGGCGTACCCTGCAGTACCGTGCCCGTCACAAGGTCACCCACGCGTCCCGAGAATTCCTCGTAAATCGATTGACGCCCGGCATCGCGCACGATGGCGGCGATAACGCTCTTGGCGTTCTGGGCGGCGATGCGGCTCACGTCTGCAGGCGTGACATCGCGCTCCTCGAACTCCTCGTACTCGCCGGTTTCCTCGTCGGGCTCACCAACGGGCACGAGTTCGTACACGTAAATCTTGCCCGTTTGGCGGTCGATAGTCACGCGCGCGTCCCATTCAAGATCGAGGATGCGCTGGTAGCTCGATGCGAGCGACTCCTCAAGACGCTCGATGAGGTAGAATTCGTCGATCTTGCGCTCGTGGGCCAGCTCTTGCAGCGCCTCAATCAGTTGCGATGTTGCCACGTTTATTTCCTTTCGCGTAACGTTATTTGAAATCAATTGTGCCTTTGACGTTGGCCTTCTTGATGGACCCATAAGGAATGCTCACCAGATTGGCGTCGCACTCGATAAGCACGTTCTCGTCTTGCACTCCTTTGAGCACACCCGTAAACGAGGACCTCCCGTCAATGGGCGATGTCGTCTTCACAACGGCGTTTTCGCCTGCGAACTTCTCGAAATGCTCGAGCGTACGCAATGGCCGGTCGATGCCGGGGGACGAGACCTCGAGCATGTACGCCCCGGGGAATGGGTCGATTTCGTCCATGACATCGTTAATCCACGCTTGCGCACTCGAAAGCTCGTCAAAGCTCACTCCGTGCTCGGTGTCGATGTACACGCGGATCGTCGGGGATTTCTTAGCGCCAACGACCTCGAGCATGACCAGTTCGATGCCCTTGGCCGCCGCGAGCGGCTCGAGCGCGTCGAGCAATGCTTGCTCTTTTTTCGATAGCACCTTTCAGCTCCTTTGATCCTCATGCCGCGGCAAAAACATCTCCTCATACAAAAAGAAAGCGGGACATGCCCACTTTCCGTAATCGAAAGCTATGGTTCTGCAACGGCTTCTTAACCGATAGAGGAATCCTACCACATATTGGGTAGTGCATGCTCGCGCTACCCTCCTTGCTCGAAAGTTCCCCACATTTCGCGCCAAGCCGAG
>CAMPAJ010000220.1 GCA_946631805.1 uncultured Eggerthellaceae bacterium | reverse complement strand
AACCGATCGCGTACGTCACGGTGACCTCAGCCGTAATGTTCACCTGGCCGGGCATCGTGTTGGCAACCGCCCCTGCCGCCTCTTCGGCCACATCGGCATCCATCGCCATGGTCTTGTACGAGTCGACGTAGCGCAGCGACGTGTCCTGATAGCCTTCCGAAACGTTCGTAACCTTTCCAAGCGCAACGCCCGTCGCCGCCGCAATGCCGTCGGCTTTGCCCTTGGCCGTCTCGAGTGCCTTGGCGAGCGCCTCGTTGTAGGCCTCGTCGTAATTGCTGGCGTAGTACTGCACGCCGTCCGTCTGGTTGGCGCCAGCCGCAACGCACGCCTGCTCAACGGTGCCGACGTTATCGATGTCCAAATCGCTCACCTGCAGCGACGTCGTCATCTCGTAGCCCGTTATGGCCCAATCGTCGTAAACGGCATCCTCGGCGTCCTCGGATGTACCCTCGGTTTTCGCAGCCGTGGTCACGCGCGAACCATAACGTGGCGAAAGGTTGGAGTAGCTCGTCTGGATGCTCGTCTCTTCAACGCCGAGTTTCTTGAGCGCCTCGATAACGGCGTTCACGTCCTCGGCGTTGTTGGAACGGCATGTTTCGGCATCTTTGTCCTCGGTCACGACCGAGAAATTCATGCGCGCCTTGTCGGGCACGACCTTCATATCGCTACTTGCCGAGACGGTGATGCCGCCGTCGTCTTTTACGGCGGACGCATTAGATCCGCAACCCGCAAGCGCAAGAATGCACATCGACGCGCAAACAGCCATCGCCACAAGCTTTTTCACCGTGCTGATTTTCATAGCTCGTTCTCCTTTCGGTCTTTAGCCATTCTATCTCTAACACGAATAGGCAGACCGAATTGTCGGAGCTTTTTTGCTAACAGTGCTTGCTTATTTAAGCACCACAGGGATGCCGCATACCATGCGGACGACGGAATCGGCTCGCTCCGCCACGATGTTGAGCGTGCGACCCACCCGTTCGCGCCACGCCCGCTCCTGAGGGTCGAGGGGAACAATGCCGTTACCGACCTCGCGACAGCATACGACCTGCTTATCTACCAGGCAATTTGCCAGCTCTTCGGGGCTGCGTTCATCGTGCGCGACGACATCCTGCAAGTTCAACAGCACAGGGCGCCCATCAAGCACGCCGTCGGCCATGACGTCGTCTTCGTAGCCCAAGCTCTTCACATACGTGCGCTTGCCGCTTGCGCAACCGCCTATCACTACCAGCACAAGACCTCACATCCCCATCGCCTTGCACGCGAAAACAATGCCCATAACCAACGCCAGCTCGCAAAGTTGAAGGAAGAAACCGGCCAAATCGCCGCTCATGCCGCCAAACTTGCGCTGAGCCAAAAGGTACAACCCACCGAAACATACGAGGGCCACGCATATCATGACGATGCCGAGCGTCGCGTTAAGCCACACGAGCAAAGCCGCGCATATCAAGGCGAAAACAATAAGCGCTACCTGAACGGGCCTCTTGCTTGCCGATTCGTGCTCGTCGGCCAGCATTCCCTTCTGCGAGCTAAGTGGGAATGTAACCGTAGCCAGGCCGCTGAAGCAACGCGAAAGCACGGGCGCGATGGCCAGCTGCGCAATCGCAACCGCTGGCTGCAGCTCGGTTGCAAAAGCAAAGTACGCCAGCAGGTACACCGCAACGCCCGTCACGGCAAAAGCACCCGCATGCGGGTCCTTCAAAATCTCGCGCCGCCGCTCTGGCGACGAATTGCTCGCCAGCGCATCGCACGTATCGGCGAATCCGTCCATGTGGATGCCACCCGTCACGATCACAGGAATAAGCGTGAAGCCGGCCGCCCGCAAAACAGCCCCGAAGCCCAGCGTATCGCACAGCCACGACCAGCCCACGACGAGCAAGCCCACGACGATGCCGATGAACGGGAAGAAGCACATCATGAACCGCATGCTTTCGGGCTTCCACTGCACATGCGGCATGGGAACCTGCGAGAAGCACGAGAACGCCATGACGAGCGACCTTAAGAGCATCATAACAGCTGGGCACCTTTCACGATAAACGGTTGACCAGCCACGCATTCTACGACAACATCGCATTGCGCAGCAATCGCGCAAGATGACGAGCCAATAAGTCGCAGGTAGGTTTCGGTCGTTGCATCGTAGCGCAAACCGTCGCTGCCCACTTCGTCGCCCACGATCACTACGTGATCGAAGATGCTCGCCACATGCTCAACGCCGGCCAGCACGTTTTCGAACGCCTCATCATATGTCGCGCACGACCCATCATCGGTAAACAATGCGTTGGCCACGACGTTACCCAGCGATTCCAGCAAGGCCGTGCGATAACATGCCTCGTTTTCCCGCTCGTCCACCTCGCTTGTGGAGGCCGAGTCCCGAGCGGAAGGCGCACCCGAGGCCGGGCTGCCCTGCGCCGACCCGCTGGGGCTAACCGCTCGTCGCTCCGGCGCAGCAGCTGCGGAACTCGCCCGCTTCGCGGGCTCAGACAGTCCTCGCTCCCGCTGCGCCTGCGCTCCTCGCAGCCTCAGAGGGTCGGCGCAGGGCAGCCCGGCCTCGGGTGCGCCTTCCGCTCGGGACTCGGCCTCCGCAAGCGAGGTGGCAGTCACCGTTTCCAATCCATCGTAGCATTCGACCGTCACAAACCCCTTGCCAGCGCGCAGGGCGCGATGGCGCGCAATGCGACGCGCACCCTCTTCGCCAAAGGGCTTCATAGCTGCAAGGTAATAGCGCGAACCGGGCAGGGAGCAGGCAAGTTGCTCGGCATATGCACTCTTGCCGCTGGAGGCCCCGCCCGTCACGAGAATCATCATCGCAGGTTGACCTCGTAGGCATCGATACCGGTTGCCTCAAACGTCGTGCCGTTGTACAGCGCCAACGCAGAGTCGAGCATAGGCACGAGGCACACGGCGCCCGTCCCCTCGCCCAAGCGCATGCCCGCTTGAATGGCCGGCTTCAGGCCAAGCTCGGCGAGAATGAACTTGGCAGCGGGCTCGGCTGATACATGCGACGCCAGCATCGCGCAGGTGCATTCCGGCACGAGGCGCTTGGCCGTATAGGCCGCCAGCGCGCTGATATAGCCGTCGATAACAATGGGGATGCGGTATATGGCACCACCGATAAACAGGCCGACCATGCCGGCGATATCGAAACCACCCAGCTTGGCAAGCACATCGAGCGCGTCGGTGGGATCGGGGTGATTCACGTCGATGGCACGCTTGATCGCGGCTATCTTGCGCTGCAGGCCAGCATCCGAAAGCCCCGCTCCGCGACCGGTGAGCGCTTCGACCGGCATGTTCAGAAACGCCGCCGACATAGCCGATGACGTGGTCGTGTTTCCGATGCTCATCTCGCCGGAACAGATGATGTTGTAGCCCTTCTCCTTCAAATCGGCAACGACCTCGACACCCGAGCGAATGGCCTGGATGGCTTGATCGCGCGTCATGGCCGGCCCGTACGAGATGTCGCCCGTGCCCCGACTGACGGAATGGTCTATGACGCCCGAGGCGTCCGGCGGGTCGAGCATGCCCATGTCGACCGCAACGGCATCGACGCCGACGGCGTGCGCCATCTTGCAGACTGACGAGACGCCCTTCGAGACGTTGACGGCCACGGCCGTCGTCACGTCGGGGCCGCTCTGCGACACGCCCTGCGCCACGACCCCGTTATCGGCGCACAAGACCACGACCATGCGCTTGTCGAGCGAAACGTCGGCCGAGCCGGTAAGCGCAGCGATGCGCACGATATCTTCCTCGAGAACGCCCAGGCTGCCGATGGGCTTGGCTACGTTGTTCCATTTGTCGACGGCGGCTTGGCGGGCCTCTTCGTCGGCGGGCGCGATGCGCCACGCGAGCTCCTGGATAGCCGGCTCGTCGCATG
>CAMPAJ010000219.1 GCA_946631805.1 uncultured Eggerthellaceae bacterium | reverse complement strand
AGGACTTCGGTTTTTGGTGCCGACTATCGGGGTTCGAATCCCTGCAGCCCAGCCACTTTCTCTACTTACTAGCCCTTGAGTTACCGCTGCCGCGCAGCGCGCATCGCCTGGATTCGAACCGATGAGGTCGATTTCCGTTAAGCGGACATGCCGCGGCATGTCCGTAGGAAATCGGCGCGGAGGCTTCAGCCGGAGCGCGTGATTCCCGCGCAGCGGGAATCTGAATCCCTGCAGCCCAGCCACTCTCTTTCCAATCGTTAGCCCTCAAGCGCCCAGGCGTTTCCCAGGCGCTTGCGAACCGTCAGCTCTCAAATTCAGGGCAATCGTGGCGATTAGCAACAGGAAAGACCGCCATCGACGGAGATCACGGCGCCGTTTACGCGGAAGGAGTCATCGCTAGCCAGCCACAGGCACACCTTGGCGATGTCCTCGGGCGGGAAATAGCTGTCCACGGCCGCCATGGCGGCGCGCATGATGGCCGAAAGCTTCGCGTGCGCCTCGTGGTAGTCGCCGCCCGAATGCTCGCCGATGTTGGTCATGCATCCGCCTGGATGGATGATGTTGCAGCGAACGTTGGCGCGTCCATGCGCAAAAGCGACGCTCCTGGTCAGGCCTTCGAGGCCGGCTTTCGCAGCGGAATAGCTTGGTCCGTGATTGCCGCGAAGCGCAGCGTACGAGCCCATGTTGATGATTGACCCGCCTCCACCTTCGATCATCGTTGGCATCACGCGGCGGATGATTCTGAACGGGGCTTTCAGGTCAATGTCCATGATGCGGTCCCATCGCTCATCGTCGGTGTCCTCGAGCGGGTAGCTCAGGTCGTTGATGCCCGCGATGTTGCACAGGACGTCGATCTTGCCGAGCTTTTCGGCCTCGGCGACGAAGCGCTCGATGTCGTCGAGGTTCGTGATGTCGGCCTGAACGGGAATAACGCCTTCTACGTCGTTCCATTTCGCCAAGTCGTCGCCACGGATGTCGACGGCGATTACCTGCGCGCCTTCTTCGACGAACAGCCGGGTCGTCGCCTCGCCCATGCCATTGCCGGCGCCGGTGACGATTGCGACCTTTCCTTCAAGCTTGCCTTGTGCCATGTCAGTTCCTCCGATCGTTTCGTGCGGTGGTCTGTTTGTTGGCTTTCATCAAGTTAGCCAGTATCGACGATTATCCTCCACGGCCAATGCTATAGACAGTAGTCGAACGGCCAAAACTGCGGGTCGCTCGGCTAGGTTGGCCTTGCGCAAGACGATTGCATGTGTCAGGGGGACGTTTCTCTTGACACAAATCGTTGGAAATATGCGTCAGGGGGACGTCTCCCATGACACAAGTCGTCGAGAATACGAAGGCCGTCGGGCGAATTGGCTGACTTGCGCTATGCGCCAAGAGGATGCCTTCCTGATGGCGCCCGCCATGTGTCAAGAGAAACGTCCCCCTGACACAGATGGCATCTGCCATGTGTCAAAAGAAACGTCCCCCTGACACAGGGGGGTTCAAATCCTAAAGCATATGTGCGACAATGCACGCGCCGTTCGACCAGTCGTTGGCGCTCATCGCCGAGGTGTTCATGTCGGAAGTGCCGGTCGAGCGCCTGAACGGCGTGTTCGACGAGCCGGTGCAGGAGGGTGCCGAGGTGTTCGAGCCGGCCGGCCACGACATCGAGTTCAGGGACGTCACGTTCGCCTACGAGGGCGAGCGCGTGCTCGACGGCGTGTCGTTCACGGCGCGCGAGGGCGAGGTGACGGCGCTCGTCGGCCCGAGCGGCTCGGGCAAGTCGACGTGCGCACGCCTGGCCGCGCGGCTGTGGGACGCGCAGGCCGGCGCCATCGAGGTCGGCGGCGTCGACGTGAAGACGGTCGATCCCGAAACGCTCATGGGCGCCTATTCCATGGTGTTCCAGGACGTGGTGCTATTCGACGACACGGTTATGGAAAACATCCGCCTGGGCAAGCGCGGCGCCACCGACGAAGAGGTGCGCGCGGCGGCTGCTGCGGCTAACTGCGACGAGTTCGTCGAGCGCCTGCCGCAGGGTTACGACACGCCCATCGGCGAAAACGGCGCGCGGCTTTCGGGTGGCGAGCGTCAGCGCATCAGCATCGCGCGGGCGTTGCTCAAGGACGCGCCCATCGTGCTGCTCGACGAGGCGACGGCGTCGCTCGACGTGGAAAACGAGACGAAGGTCCAAGGCGCGCTCTCGCGCCTGTTCGCAGGCAAGACGGTGCTCGTCATCGCGCACCGCATGCGCACGGTAGAATCGGCCGACAAGATCGTGGTGCTCGCCAACGGACGCGTCGCCGAGCAGGGCAGTCCCGCCGACCTGCGCGCCCGCGAAGGCGGCGTGTACCGCCACATGGCCGAGCTGCAAAGCGCAAGCGCCGCCTGGGCCTTGCAGTGACGCGGCGCACGCTGTTGGGTGGTCGGGCCCGATATGGCCGAAGGGGGCGCGCTCCCAACGGTCAGAGGCCGAAAGGGCAAACATGTCCCAAAATGTGGAGGTGTTAACCCTAGATTGATACAGTTGTGTCCATATTGTGGTACACCCCTACGCGCCAGGAACCATGACAATGACTTCATCAGGAAAAAGGAGGTCAGGGCATGGAAGACAAGGTGACGGCGTTCGCAAGGGAATCGTTCCCCCAGATGAGCGAGGAAGAGCGACGTGAGGCGATCAGGTCGCTCAGAAAGCTGATCGACGAGGAGATGTTCGCGATGGCCGCAGGCGCCGACGAGGAGCCGCCGCCGGGCAAGTGCCCCAGGTGCGGCCATTGGCACGTGGTCAAAAGGGGCAAGGACGCCGACGGCGGGCAGAGGTACCTGTGCCGCGAGTGCTCGCATACGTTCAGGGCGTCGACGCTCAAGGTGTTCGCGACGACCAAGCTCGACCGCGCCACCTGGATGCGCTACGCGGAGTGCCACGTCGACCTGCTCACTCTGCGCGAGGTCCGGGACAAGTGCGGGGTCAGCCTGAAGACCGCCTGGTTCATGCGCCACCGCGTGCTCGAGGCGATTTCGGCGTCAATGCCGCCGTTCAGGAGCTCGGCCGGCGACGGCATGCAGATCGACGAGACCTACTTGCGCGAGAGCTTCAAGGGAAACCGCAAGAACGCGGAGTGCGGGATCCCCAGGCCCGCCCGCAAGCGCCACGAACACGTCGACAACTACGAGCAGATATGCGTTCTCACCGGCGTCAACGACGCGGGCGACATGTTCTTCGAGATGGCCGGTCGCGGCAACATGACCGATGACCGGGCCGCGGAGTTCCTGGAAGGCAAGGTGGCCAGCGGCGCAGTCGTCACCACCGACGGCTCGCGCGCCTACCCCAACGTGCTCAAGGCCCTCGACGTGCGCAGGCACGACGTCAGCCCGTCCGGAAAGCACGGCATCAACGTCGTGAACAACCTGCACAGCAGGCTGATCGGGTTCCTGGACGGGTTCAAGGGCGTGGCGACGCGAAGGCTCTGGAACTACCTCGCCTGGTTCAAGTGGCTCTGGACCTTCAAGGTCGGGAGGTCGGCCGAGGCCGTGACTGACATGGTCGTGAAGCACGCCGGGTCCAACACCTACAGGACTACCTGGCGAGGGTGCAAGAACACGCCTTACCCCTTCTACGACTACTGGGTGAAGCAGGCTGGCTGGGACGAGAAGGCGCGGGCAGCGTTGCCGTTGGCGGCATTAGGGGCGTAGAGATGGTTTACGAAGCGGAAAGTCGCACCCGTATCAGTCTAGGGTTAACACCTCCAACGCCATGTACTCTCAGAAGTCTTTTTTCCTGTTACCCTTTACTCGTTCCCAATTAAGCGTGGAGGGCATATCGTGAGTAACGACTTCTTCAACAACCACCCGATGCTCGGTTCGATGTTCGACTTCAACCACGACGGC